>CANRCJ010000065.1 GCA_947629105.1 uncultured Clostridia bacterium
CTTTAAAAAAAGTATTGATTTTTTAGAAAAAATATGCTATGATATATAAACGGTTGGTATATCGGGGTGTAGCGCAGTTGGTAGCGCACGTGGTTTGGGACCATGGGGTCGCAGGTTCGAATCCTGTCGCCCCGACCAATTTAAATAAGCTCTGTAAATGCTTGAAATAAAGCAATACAGAGCTTTTATTTTTATAAAGTAATGCAATTATAAGGCAATAGACTTTTTTATTCTACTTTTTTCAGTTCTTTTTCAATAAATTCTTTATCTATTAGCTAATGATACCTTTATATCTTCAAAAAATTCTATTATTTTAAACTTAAAGTTCACTCCCAAATTATCCCCAGAAACTAAGTCATACTCTTCTTCATTTAAACTACTTTCTAATACACCTTTTGATTCTTCACCAAGTTCTCCGGAACTTACATCTACAAAGCAAAGTGTTGGGAACATTACACACCACCAATTATGCCCTTCAGCCTTTCCAATTTCTATTCTAAGCGCATCATACATTCCGGCTGGAAGTGCTATATCTCCATATTCCTTAGTTGGAAATTCAAACTTTCCGATTTTTACTCTAACTTCATAATCATATCCATTATTTTTTATTGTCTCTTTGGCTATTCTTTGGAATTCATCAAGATGCTCGTACATAAGTGTTACTACATCTTCCTTATTAGATACATCTTTTGAGATTTGTTTCATATATTTTAATACATCATCACGAACAAGAAGTTTTAAATTTTGGTCTTCTTCTGTATCACTATTTGCAATTATGTGTAGTCTAAATACACTATTTGCAATATCGGCTGATACATCTCTTGCATAAGAAAATGCAGATACAAATGTATAACAGAAAAATAATGTAAGTAATAGTAAAAATCGCTTGAATAATTTCATAAAAACCTCCATAAAAATACATTGTTACTAAAAGTATTAACAAAAAAAGAAATTATATACATTAAAAACATAAATTTAGCAATTAGGAAAAAATAAAGTGTATATTAAATCGTGATTGAAAATGCTTAAATTTACCGTTTTTCGGTGTCGAAAAAGGTAGCACGATTTTAAAAAAAATATATTGACACTCGTGAAATTAAATGGTAAAATTTACCAGTAATCAAAAGTTAAAAAGGTAGGTAAACAAATGGAAAATAATAAACTTAAAGTTTGTAGTTTTTATGTAAGCGATTGGCATTTAACAGCTATGCTTCTTCCATTCATTGAGGAAAATGTTCAAAAAGATGAGCATTTAGACACAATTTTAGGAAAAAACATTCTTTACAATATGAAGGAAATTCTAACACGTATCAATATATCTGATAGAATTAAAGAACAAATTTTAAAAATTGATTGGAAAAATAAAAATATTATTAAATATGGTGATATAAGAAAGTTCATGGAAAAGACTACTAAAGGTCACAAAAATATTACAGTTATTGTAGAAGGTACTAAAGAAAGAATTGAAATAATAAATAGTAATATTGACAGATGGATGCAAAAACAAGATAGAAAGCTTCAAAGGAAAAATATAAGAATAATTAATTGCTATGAAGTTACTGAATTTAATGAAAATTTACAAGAAATCCTAGATAAACATGATAAGGTTTTAAATACTTCTGGTATTCATGATATCGAAGAAATGTATGCAGGATATACTAAAAAAAGAGCATGATAAAATAAAACTAGTTACTTAAAAAAGTAACTAGTTTTATTTTTTTACTCTTCTATATTGTCAAGTTTTATCTCCAAATCCTTTACTGCTGGGTTATAAAATTGTCTGCCTTCATAATCAAATCTCGATCCATGGCATGGGCAATCCCACGTTTTTTCCAAATTATTCCATGAAAGTTCACAACCTAAATGTGTGCATATAGGTTTTATTGTATATATTCTATCTTTTTCATCTCTATATACACCAATTTTTTCATCTTGTATCTCTACAATTTTGCCTTCTCCGCTTCTTCACATCTTCAAATCCCTCTTTAGCGTCTTTGAATTTATTTATTATCAAAGAATTTGTTGTTTCTTTTATCATTTCTCCAAATTCCCACCTGTTTTTTATTGGTTTTAATCTTGTTGATTTGAATATTTTTTCATATTTGCTGTCTTTTCCAAGTATTTTGTTTGTTATGATATTTGCTGCAACATTTGATGTTGTCATCCCCCACTTCTTATAGCCTGTTGCGACATATACATCCTTCATAATATTTGAAAATTCTCCTATATATGGTATTTTATCTAACGTTATGCAATCTTGCGTACTCCATTTGTATCTTACTTTCGCATCACTATACATTTCTTTTGCAATCCTTTCAAGGTTGTTGTATGCATTTTCTAAATTTATCTTTGCTCCAACTCTATGCTCCATTCCCCCAATAAGTACTATTTCTTTGTCATCATCCTTTGCTGTTCTTAATGATATCGTTGGGCTTTCGCTATTTATATACATTCCTTCAAATAATTTATGTTCAGTTTCTATTCCTATTACATATGATGTTTCTTGATACATTTTTAAGAAATAAAAGCCTGGTATATCTATTATAGGGAAATGAGTTGCAAGCACTACATATTTTGCTTTTATAACGCTACCTTCTGCATAAATTCTATATCCATTTAAATCTTTTTTAACTGAAATAACTTTTGTATCTTCATATATTTGTCCATTGTTTTCTAATATTTTATTTACTAATCCTTTTAAGTATTTTCTAACATTAAACATTGCCTGGTTTGGAAATTTGATTGCGCATAGAACATCCTCTATTGGTGGTTCTATTGTTTTAACAAATTCTGCCTCTCCTCCAATTTCTTTTACAGCTTTTACTTCATCTTCTATCTTCTTTACTTCGTCTTGTGCTCTCGTAAATACATATGCATCTTGTCTTTCAAAATCGCATTCAATTTTTTCTTCTTCTACTATTTTAGCAATATTCTCTATTGCATTTTGGTTTGCATCATAATAGTCTTTTGCAAATTCTTTGCTAAAATTATCTATTAAGTATTTGTAGAACAATCCATGTTGCGACGTTATTTTTGCTGTTGTGTTTCCTGTTGTTTTTGTGCTAAGTTTATCTCTATCTATAATTACAACTCTTTTTTCCTCTTTACTTAAGTAATATCCTGTACTTATTCCTGTAATACCGTCCTCCGATTATACATACTTCCGTCTCGATATCTTTGTTTAATTTTTCTCCATTTTCCATAAGTTTTTTTTCAGTTTTCATCCATAATGATTCCATATAAAAACCTCCTAAGTTTTAGTTTTTCCAAAACTTAGGAGGTTATACTATATATTTACAATTTTACTTGGTTCTATTCTACTAGCAATTCCAATTTCTATATCTTTTTCTTTTATTCCATTTTTCATCATCTCATTTAATACACTTTTGTATGCAAGCTCTGGGAAATTACTTTCTTTACTTAAATGTCCTAACATAACATTTTGTAACCCATAATTTGCAAGTTTTGAAATTGCTTTTCCCGCATCTCCATTTGATAGATGTCCTCTATTTCCTGCAATTCTTGTTTTTACAAGATAAGGGTATGAGCAACATCTAAGTACTTCTGGTTCATAATTTGCTTCTAAAAGTATAAATTTACTTCCTTTTAAATTATCTTGCACTTCTTTAGTCATTTCTCCAAGATCAGTTGCTATGCTTATTTTTCTTCCATCATTTTCTATACTAAAACCACATGAGTCCATTGCGTCATGTGACGTTGAAAATGGAATTATTTTTAAGTCTCCTATCTCAAATTCTTTATTTGTTTTAAAATAGTTTTTCTCTCCTATTTTCGTGACTGCTTTTTCATTTTCTATTCCATTCCATGTACCTAAATTTGCATATACTGGTATATTCCACTTTTTTGCTATTGTTCCTATACTTCTTATGTGGTCTATATGTTCATGTGTCACTATTATTGCATTTATCTCTTTTATATCTACATCTATTGATGCTAATCCTTCTGTTATTTTTTTTGCACTTACTCCTGCATCTATTAAAATTTTTGTGTCATTTCCTTGAACAAATAAACTGTTTCCAGTACTGCCACTATATAAACTGCAGAATTTCAATTTTATTTACCTCTCTATCTTAATGTTTTTTATTCATTGACTCTTTGTATTTTGGCTCCAAGTTTTGCAAACTTTCCTTCTATATCTTCATATCCTCTATCTATATATTCTATGTTATATACCTGTGTTGTCCCTTCTGCAGCAATTCCAGCAATAACTAAAGCTGCTCCTGCTCTTAAGTCTGTTGCATATACTGGTGCTCCTATTAACTTGTCCACTCCTTGAAAGAATGCAACTTTCCCCTGTGCCGTGATTTTTGCTCCCATTCTATTTAATTCTTCTACGTATTGGAATCTTGAGTCCCATATACTTTCGCTAATTATGCTTGTTCCATTTGCGATTGCCATTGCAACTCCCATTTGTGGTTGTAAATCTGTTGGGAAACCTGGATATGGTAATGTTTTGATATTTACTTTATTAGGTCTTTTTGTACAATTTACTCTTATTGCATCACCAAAATCTTCTACTTCTGCTCCCATTTCTATTATTTTTGCTGTTACAGATTCCAAATGCTTTGTTATGCAATTTCTTATTGTAATATCTCCTTTAGTTGCAACTGCTGCAAGCATAAATGTACCTGCTTCTATTTGATCTGGTACGACTGAATATGTTCCCTCTTTTTTTAATTCTTTTACACCTTGAATTTTTATTCTGTCAGTACCTGCGCCTATTATATTGGCCCCCATTTTATTTAAAAAGTTTGCTAAATCTACAATATGGGGTTCTTTTGCTGCATTTTCTATGGTTGTTACTCCATCTGCGAGTACTGCTGTAAGCATTGCATTTATTGTTGCTCCAACTGAAACAACATCTAGATATATTGCATTCCCCTGCAATTTTTTTGCTTTTACTTCAATTCTGCCTTGTTCAATTTCTACCTCTCCACCTAATGCTTCAAATGCTTTTATGTGCTGATCCATTGGTCTTGCTCCTAATTTACATCCTCCTGGCATTCCAACAGTTGCATGTTTGCATCTTCCAAGTAATGCTCCTGTTAAGTAATATGAAGCTCTAAATTTGCTTGTTAAATCTAGCGGTGCTTCTACACTTGTTATATTTCTTGAGTCTATTTGCAATGTGTGTTTTGATATTCTATTAATTTTCACTCCTATTTTTTCTAATATGTCACAACATATTTTTATGTCACTTATTTCTGGTATGTTATCTATTGTACATATTCCATTAATTAGTATCGTAGCAGGTAGTATTGCTATTGCAGCATTCTTTGCTCCTCCTATTGTAACTTCTCCTTTTAGTTTTGTCTTTCCTTCTATTACTATCTTTTCCAAAGTAACTCCCCCAATGTATTTTTTTGTAGAATTTATTTTTCCATGGTAAACTATACCACAAATTGCATTTATTTACAATATTTTATTAAAAAAAGTAGGTGGCTCGAACCTCGAGCCACCTTTTGCTTAGTCTTCAGGCCACCAAACGTGGATTACGCCCCGTCTTAGGTAGAAGTTGTATCTTCCCCTTTTGTGCCATATGCTAGAAATGTTTAACCGATTTTTGTTATCGAGTTGCCTTATTCCTAGCAAATCACCTTCGCCGTAATTCTCTTCCGGCAATAAATACATGGTATCTTTGTCCAATATCATTACTGCAACACTTGTGCTGTTAGCAATGTTAGACATTCTCCTTAAGGCCGCGGGAATTGTAATCCGATATTGTGTCTTGTCTTCCATAAGTAAATAAACCTCCTAATTGGGAATCTATTTATATTATACCATATTTATTTTGTATTTTCAATATATTAATTGTGCCATAGGTTTTTGATACACCAAAACTTTATTTTTTTCATATATTATTTTAGAGTTTATATTTTGGAGGTTTGTATGGAAACTTTAAAACGTGGTTCTATCCGGTCCAACCGTTATGCTTTTACAAAGTGTTTTGAAGAAAATTGGTTTTTATGCAGGAAGCGTTGATGGTATTTTTGGTAATTTAACTTATAACGCTGTCATAAATTTTCAAAAAAATTTTGGTTTAGTTCAAGATGGTATTGTTGGTTCTAATACTTGGAATGCGTTGTACCCATATATCTATGGCTATACCTCTTATGTAATTAAGCCAAATGATACTTTATATAGCATAGCTACTAATTTTTCTACGACTGTTAATAGAATTTTAGCTGCAAATCCAGGTCTTAATC
>CANRCJ010000066.1 GCA_947629105.1 uncultured Clostridia bacterium
CACACACCCGCAATACTTTTGCATATACAAACCTAATTCTCTTGCTTTAGCTTGTCCTTCTCTAAAACCTACTCTAAAATCTCTATAAACAAATTCCAATCCATATTTTTTTGCAATTTCTTCTGCTTGTTTCTTTAAGATATCATGCTTTTGATATGGACTTACTAAAAGGGTTGTGCTAATTGCATCATATCCATTTTCTACTGCGTATTTTGCTGTTTGTTCTAGTCTTACTTTATAGCAATAGTTTGCACATCTATTTTCTAAATCACCTACTACATTTTTACAAAATTCTCTTAATCCATATTCTTCCTCAAATATTGCTTCTACGCCTATTGATTTTGTATATTCTTTTAAAGTATCTCTTCTTGCTTTATATTCCATGTATGGATGAATATTAGGGTTATACCAATATACTGTTGGTTCTATTCCCTCTTTTCTTAATGTGTCAATACAATATACACTACAAGGTGCACAGCATGTGTGTAATAATAGTTTCATGTTTTTTCCTTCTTCCTAGTGAAATTATTTTGTATATACATTATATAAATCTATTTCTTCTAAATATTTATAGTTTTCTATCACGTATTGTTTAATTTTTAGCGGAAACTGCCAATTTATTGCATATTTATCTTTTAAAATCAACATTAAAATATTCTCTTTGCTCTCTATATCTTCAATAATTCCTTTTTCCGCTTTGTTTCCTAAGTTTCCAATATTTAGCATATCATAGTTTTTATAATATTTATTTATTGGAATATTAAACACTGGTGCCATTGAATCTAATATATATACCTGTATTCCCTCTTTTTCTTTTTCCAATACATAATCATCCACTGTAATTATTCTATTATATAATCCTTCATCAATATAAATATTATTAAAGTGTTCTAATTGTTTTTGATTTCTAATTGCTAGAGCAAATCCAAATAGCATAAATATTGAATGCAAAATATATAGCATAAATATCAATATTGAACAAGCCTTTAAAAACATTTTTGTTCCATATATTACCTTTTTGGTTTGTATTTTGTTCTTTACATGTAGTAATAAATTATATATCAAATATATTGCTGTTAAGAATAGGCAAATAGTCCCAATGGAGAAATGAATTCTATCTGCTATTGGATAGATAGCTACGCAAGACGCAATGCTATATACTAAAAGCAATTGCATCTTATTAAACCATTCTTTTTCTCTTATTTCTTTATTTACAATTGATGCTATATAAATTGTAAATATTGCTATAAAGGCAATTGGTGCCAGGTATGCCATCATTCTAGTTATAAAGTCATCATTCTGTAATAGCCCAAAATAGCTTTTACTATTAGAGAATTTTGCTACCCCTAAAATTGTATAATCAACAAATTCAGTCCATATATTGTTATATGTAAGATATATTGCAAATATTAAAACAGGGATTAATACTCCTATTCCGTCTAAATAGAATTATTTTTAATAATTCTTTAATTTGTTTTTTATCCTTAATTTCTAATAACTTATATACAATAAATATTATGGACAATACAAGTCCTGTTGTTTGCTTTATAAGAATTACTGTTCCGAGCTAATACTCCTAAAGCAATATCTTTCTTTACATTAAGTTTTATTCCTTCATCTATGTACTTTAGCTCAACATATAATATAATTAGTGTAATTAAAAGCGAACACCAGTTATAGTCAAGGCAAAATACACTAGAATGAATATAATATATTCCGGAGTGTTATTATTAAAGATATATAATTATTTATTTTTAATCTTGTTAATATTTTGTATATCATAAATAAAATGATTGATATCTCTACAACTTCTAAAGACCTAAGTACAATCATTTCATTTCCAAATATATGCAAAAATACTGAGCAAATCATTGGGAAAAGCGGTGTTATAATCATGTTAAACTCTTTATATGGCAATAGTCCGTCATGTATACATCTCGCAAAGTTATATATCCATATCTCATCAAGATTCGATAGTGGTCGTATGAATATAGCCCCACTTACAACTAAAGCAAATCCTAATACAATTATGCAGTCTTTAATAACTGATTTTTTCATTTTTTCTCCTTTTATTTTTCATATTTATATCCCATATGTGCATACGCGTCGGGAAGCACAATTCTTCCCCTAAGAGTACGCGATATAAAGCCTATTTGTATTAAATATGGTTCATATACATCTTCTATTGTATCTGCTTCTTCTCCAATAGTTGCAGCTATTGTTTCTATTCCGTACAGGCCCACCATTGTACTTTTCTATCATGGTTTCTAGCATTTTCCTATCTATTTCATCAAGTCCAAGTTCATCTATTTCAAGCTTACCTAAAGCCAATTTTGCAATTTTAAGAGTAATGTTTCCATCTCCTAAGACTAATGCATAATCTCTTACTCTTTTTAGTATTCTATTTGCAATTCTTGGAGTACCTCTTGCTCTTCTTGCAATCTCCTCTGCCGCATTTTCATCAATGCTCATTTCTAGTATCTTAGCTGACCTTTTTACAATAGTTGTTAATTCTTCAGTATTATATAATTCAAGTCTTGCAACTATTCCAAATCTATCTCTTAAAGGCGTCGTAAGAGAGCCTGCTTTTGTTGTTGCCCCAATGAGGGTAAATTTAGGTAAGTCAAGTCTTATTGACCTTGCACTTGGTCCTTTTCCAATTATTATATCTAGAGTGTAATCTTCAAGTGCAGGATAAAGTATTTCTTCAACGCTTTTATTTAATCTATGTATTTCATCTATAAAAAGTACATCAAATTCAGAAAGATTAGTAAGAAGTGCTGCTAAATCTCCTGGTTTTTCTATTGCAGGACCTGATGTTATTTTTATATTAGAATTCATTTCATTTGAAATAATATTTGAAAGCGTAGTCTTTCCAAGTCCTGGTGGTCCATATAAAAGAATATGATCAAGAGGCTCGCCTCTTTTCTTAGCAGCCTCAATATATACCTTCATATTTTCCTTAACCTTTGTCTGTCCTATATATTCTTCTAGTGTCTTAGGTCTTAATGTTTTTTCAATTCTTTCTTCTTCGGTTCCTTCAATTTCTGGTCTAATTACACTATTCTCATCCAAGGTCTTAACCTCCATTTTCTGTAATTATATACTTTTTTCTTTATTTTTTCAATGCATTTCTTTTTCTTACTACTTCATACATAATTATTCCTGCTGATACAGAGGCATTTAGCGAGCTTATTTTACCACTCATTGGAATTTTAACAACAAAATCGCAGTTTTCTTTGGTCAACCTACTCATTCCGTTTTCCCTCATTTCCAATAACTATTGCAATTGGCATGCTATAATCTTGATTATAGTACAACGTATCTGTATCCATATCTGTACCGCAAATCCATACTCCATTATCTTTCAAATATTTTATTGTATCATTTATATTATTAACCCTTGCAACTTTCATATATTCTACTGCTCCTGCTGATGTTTTATATGTGATTGCATTAACTGATGCAGCTCTTCTTTTTGGAATTATGATTCCATGAACTCCAGCGGTTTCCGCTGTTCTTATTATTGAGCCAAGATTATGAGAATCTTCTATTCCGTCAAGTATTAATATAAAAGCTTCCTCTTTTCTATTCCTTGCTTCTTCTAATATATCTTCTACTTCCACATATGCAAATGGTGGAACTGATGCAATAACTCCTTGATGATTATTTGATGTGCTCATTTCGTCTAGTTTTCTTTTTTGAACCTCAACTACAACTATACCTTTAGCCTTAGCTTTACTAAGTATTTTCATTATTGAGCCGTGTTTTTCTCCACTTTGTACAAATATCTTATTTACATCTTTATCACTTTCAAGCAATTCTAGGACTGCATTTCTTCCTTCTACTTGGCTTTCTTCTTCCATTTTACTCTCCTCTTTTTATCATAATACCTTGCAAATTAATACAAAGTTATATAAATTATAATTAGATAAAACAATAAAATTTATTTGAAAGAGTTGCGTAAGCGACCAAGCGTAGCGCGAATGGAGCAATTTACATTTTAACTTTTATTTGTAAATTGCGACACCAAAACTCTTGAAAAATAAATTTTATTGTTTTTTATAATTAATTATTAATAAACTTTAAGCTAATATCTTTGCAAGCTCTTCATGTCTCTTTATCTTAGCAGTTGTTGTTTTTATTAATTCTTCAGTTGTAACAGTAACTTCTCTAATATACTTATATGGTGGCATTTTCTTATTAACTTCTTTTACCTTTTTAGTTAAGATTTCATATATTTCAGCTTCGTTAGTTGTCTTATACATTTCTTCCATTACTTCTGGGTCATATACAATTTTAACACAGATTTTTGTATCTCCGTCACTTTCAGGTTTACCATATACCATGCTTTCAGAAACGCCTTCTATTCTATTTACAAGGCTTTCAAGTTCTTCAGGAAATACGTTCTTTCCGTTTTTTAGAACTATAACACTCTTTTCTCTTCCACATATAAATAAGAAACCATCTTTATCTATATATCCTAAATCTCCTGTTCTAAACCAGCCATCGTCAAAAGCCTCTTTTGTTGCCTCTTCATTTTGATAATATCCAAGCATTACGCTAGGTCCTTTTACTTCAAGCTCTCCAACTCCATCTTCATTAGGATTTACAATTCTTCCTTCTAGACTTGGGAAGATTGGTCCTACTGAACCGAAGTCTATATTTAAAGTCTGTATTTGCTGCAACAACTGGGGCTGTTTCTGTCAAGCCATATCCTTGTATCAATCTAATTCCAAGTTCATTATAGCCTTTTTCTACTTCTGGGTCTAAGCCTGCGGCACCACTAACAAATAGTCTTACTTTTCCACCTAGAATTTCATGTATCTCTTTAAATAATTGTTTTCTTACATCAATATGTAATTTTGATAATACATTACTTATTTTTACACCTTTTTTTACTGTCTCTAATTTTCCTTTCTTCTCTATACCTTTTAGCAATTTTCTATACATATTTTCGAATAATATTGGAACTGATACCATAACTGATATTTTGTATTCTTTTAAATTATCTGCAATATGCTTTATTCCTTCACAAAATGCAACAGCTGTTCCTTTATATAATGGATATAAGAAACCAACAGTACATTCAAATGCATGATGCATTGGTAAAAAAGAAAGCATTGTATCTTTTTCATTTATTTCAAGGACTGATGCAATATCCATAAGGTTTGCACAAATTATTCTATGTGATAATTCAACTGCTTTTGATGTTGATGTAGTTCCTGATGTAAATAACATCATGTCCATTGCTTCAGCATCAATATCTGCATCTATAAAGCTTCTATCTCCTTCTGCTATTAGATTTTTTCCTTTTTCTAATAATTCTTTTAAAGAATAAACTCCATCTTCGTGATTTGGTAAGTCCATTGAAATTAAATGTTTCAATTTTCCAACGCCTTCTGCTTTTAGCCTTTTCATTGTTTCATCATATTTTTGTGAATAACATATTGCTTCTGCCTCTGAACGCTCAATTAGACTCTTTATTTCATTTTCTGGTAAAGATTTATCAAGTGGCACAACAAGTCCTGTACCACAAACTGTTGCTAAATATGAAAGTCCCCATTCATATCTATTTTCTGATATTACTGCAATTCTTTTTCCTTTTAGTCCAAGCTTTATAAATGCTGTACCTAAAGCATCAACCATATCTCTAAATTCTTTATGAGTTATTATATCAAACTTTCCTTCTACATCTGTTTTAAACTTATATGCTGGTCTATCTCCATATAGCTCTCCAGATTTCTTTAACATATCTTTTAAATCTTTTATCTCAACAATTTTATGTTTTTGTTCATGCATTTTTATCATCCACCTTTTCTAGTTTTAGCTTTTTCTCATTATATTATCTAAATAAAAAATATGCAAGTTTTTTTCAAACATTTGCATATTTTCGACCACTTATTCAGTTAAAATTACATTACATATAAAAGTATACACATAAAATGTAAAAAGCTTGCTAGGCATATACATAGATGGAACATTGAGTGTATATATTTGTGTTTTTTACCGAACTGCATAAAGTACTGCACCTAATGTATATATGATTCCTCCTGCAACAAGTAATATAACTCCATTCA
>CANRCJ010000067.1 GCA_947629105.1 uncultured Clostridia bacterium
TGTGTTCCCCAAAACACATCAATATTATCTTCTTTTAGTATTTTAGGTAGTTTAAGATATACCCAAAAGCTTCCGAAATCTTTTATCTTCATCTTTGATGATTATATTATCATGTGGTTTTATATCTAAATTTACTTTTCTTGTTGAATATAGTATGTATTTATTTTGCTTATCTTCTAGTTTATCAATTTCTTCAAGAATTTTTTCAATATATGTCGGTATTCCTGATTTTCTACCATCTAATCCTCTTGCATCTATCCCAATATTCATTAAGATACCTCCTAATCTTCTATGCTAGCATATTTATATCCAAATACTAGTAACATCCAATAATATGTTAATTCTAAATCTGGTACTCCTACAAAGAAAGCTATTGTTACACCTATAATGCTTATTAGAAACATTACACTTATTGCTTCTTCTTTCTTCCTATATTTGATTAAAGGCTTAATTACAACATAAAGTATATAAAATAGTGCCAAGATTCCGAGTATTCCAGCATTTAAAAGTACATTTGTAAATAAGCTAAATGTTCTATATGATCCAAATCCAAGTCCAAATATAGGAGAATACTTAAACATTTGCATTCCAATGCTTTCTCCCTTCATTCTTTCTTGTCCTGAGCCAGAACCTAGTTTATCTATTGTCATTTGCTTTATTGTTATTATCATATTGTCAAATGCAGAATTATATTTTGTTTCTGTCTCATCATCTTTTTCCTCATCTTTTTGTTCTATTTGTATATATTCTATTGTTCCTAGTTTGTAACCTATCTTTAATGAAGTTACACATAAACAAGCCGCAATACTTATAGATGTAATTGTAACAACTGCCATTTTTAAGAAATTACTTAATCTACGTGATAGTTCTCCATTTTTGATAAAACCAAACAATATATACATTCCAAACATTCCATATATAACAAATATTCCTACATAAGTTGTAGATGATGTTGTAAGTATTGCACATGCAGTTGTCATTACAAGTATTACAAATGTAATTATATATTTCTTATCTTTTATTTTCTCTTTTAATTTTAAAAATGTTCCTAATACAAAAGGTATAAAGCAAATTAGATTAATAGCAAAGGTTGATGGCTCTAACGCTATTGAAGTAATCCTTTTTACATTATTTTCAATTTGATCATAGCATTGAGCTGCATACATATTATTATTAAATAAAAATGCTGGATATGGTATTCCTAAATAATATGTTATAAATTGAAGAAGTCCCCAAACTATTGCAAACATTGTACTAAAGCTAAATACTTTTAATAGTGATTTTACTTCTTCTTTTGTCTTTATTTTAAATGACAAAACAATCATATTTACAAATATAAACATTAGTATAACAACTCTTGTTATATTTGTACGACTGAATTTAAGTACTGCACTATCTCCATTGATATCTGTATAGTTTACTGATATTCCTGAAACTGCTATATATATTTCTCCTAGAATTATTGTAACCATAAATATTACAAATGCAGTAGCTAGTTTATTTTCCCTGAATTTATTTAATATATCTTTAAAAAATTCCTTGTTTATCTTAGGTTTGGTTTTTACAAAATCAATAAATACTCTTAATAACCATAAAGCACCTGTGAATTCGTATGTTTGAATTGGTGTTGTGGTAACTGTAATATGTAATATATTTGCTGCTGTAAATGTTGATAAAAATACCATTATATATAATAATAATTTCTCATTTTTAAAAAATGCATATATAGATGCAATTATTGTAATAGCACCTAATATTGTTACTTCCATTGTTATTTCTCCTTTTTCCTACTGTTTATTATATAGAGTTAAAGCTTCCTTCACTTCTCTACTTGTTTTTTCCCAGCTAAAATTTTTAGCCCAAGCAATTCTTTTCTTCTTGTCCTCTTCAGTGTCTATTCTTAGTAATTCTTTTTCAATTCTATCTGTCATATTGTCTATATCTGTTGGATTGAAATATGCAACTACATCTCCTCCGACTTCTGGAAGTGAAGAAGCATTTGAGCATGCAACCTTTGTTCCACATCTGAGTGCCTCTATCACTGGAAGTCCAAATCCTTCGTAAAGAGATGGGAATACAAATAAATCTACTAAATTATATAAATCAACTAATTCGTCTTCACTTACAATACCTGTATGTATTACGTTATCTTTTATCTTCAGTTCTTCTTCTTTTTGTCCTAAAATGTTGTAATTTTCAAATGCCTTTCCAACTAGTAGTAATACGTAATCTTTATTGTTTTTTAATTTACTAAAAGACTCTAAAAGTCTTTCCAAATTTTTATGTTGCTTAAGATTTCCAACATACATGAGTAATTTCTTGTCTTTTGGAATATTAAATCTATCATATAGATAGCTTATTTCTTCTTTAGATTTTTCTTTTATATTATCTTTTACTCCTAGATACGTTACCTTTATTTTGTTTTCATCTATATTAAAATATTTTATTAAGTCTTTCTTAGTATTTTCTGAAACCGTGAGTATTACTTTAGCTTTTTTAATAGCTATTTTCATCATTATTTTTGCATAATATTTTGCAAATCTATTTGATAAAAATTCTTTATATACAAGATGTGTCAAATCATGTATTGTAACTATCATATCTCCTCTATAAAATATTGGTACATTATAATGAGGAACATGTAAGATATCAGGTTTAAGCTTCTTTAAAGCTCTATATGGAAATTTTAGCTGTTCTTTTATTCCATATATTGGAGCATCATATTCTATAACATCATCTATCTCTTTTATGTCCTTTAGTTCTTCTTTATTCCCTAGAGCTATTTTGTAGCAATTATTTTTCACAAGATTTTGTATATAAGTACCAATTCCAGACATACTATACATTCTAGCATCTATTGCAATCTTCATTATTTTCTTCAACTACTTTCTCTACAAAATCTATGATTTTCTTTCTAAATTCTTCCTCATCAAATTTCATGGCATGATTTCTTATTTCTTGTTTATCAAATTTCATTGTTTCGAATTTCTTTATAGCATTTTTTAAATCTTCTACTGTTTGATTTTCGAAAAATACTCCTGTTTTCCCGTCAATTACTGAGTCTAGTATTCCACCTCTTCCATAGGCAATTACTGGTCTTCCGTGACGCTTGTGCCTCAACTGGAACTATTCCAAAATCCTCTTCTCCTGGGAAAAGGAGAGCTTTACATTCTGCCATGTATTTTTTTACTACATCATCTGATTGTCTTCCAAGGAATGTAATGTTATCATATCCTTTGGCTATTTCTTGTAGTTTTTCCTTTTCAGGTCCTTCTCCTATTACAACCAACTTTTTATTTAATTCTTTACATGCTTTAACTGCTAAGTCAAATCTTTTATATTTTACAAGTCTCGATAGTACTAAATAATAATCTCCATCAGTGTTTGAAATATTGAAGAAATTACACCTAACAGGTGGATTTATAACAATTGCATCTCTTTTGTAATGCTTTCTTATTCTATTTCTTACCTCACTTGAATTTGCTATAAAATAATCAACTCTATTACTTGAAACAACATCCCACATTCTCATATAATGAAGTAATATCTTAACTAACTTTCTCTTACATCCTTTCATACTTGCAATATATTCATCTCTTTTTTCCCATGCATAACGCATTGGCGTATGACAATAACAAATATGTATACTATTAGGATTTGTAAGTACTCCTTTAGCACATGAACTGCTACTACTTATTACAACATCATATTCGTTTAAATCAAAACTTTCAAACGCTTGAGGCATAAAAGGAAAATATTTTTTGTGATTTATATTGCTCTTTTTATTTTTCTTTTGCAAACTGCTTGTGTGAACTTCAATATTCCTTAATTCATCACATAAATCCTCAGGTGCATATAGGCTTGTATATATTGGTGCATCTTTAAAGCATCTTTTTAGGTTTATAACTACTTGCTCTGCTCCACCCATATTTGTAAGCCAATCGTGTACTATTGCAACTTTCATATATTCATCCTTTCTAAACTATTTATTTCTAAGTTCATGAACATCTTTTATTTTATCTCTGCTTCCAATAACAATAACGCCATCTGCATCAATGCAAAAGACATTATCGATATCTAATAATATAACTTTTTTATTTCCAGCATAAACAATATTGTTTTTTGAGTTATATGATACGATATCTCCTTTTAAATAATTGTTTTGGTCATCTGCTTTTATGTATCTTGTAAGTGACATCCATGTCCCAATATCGTCCCAACCAAAATCACTAGGTATTACATAGATGTTCTTAGATTTTTCCATTACTGCATAGTCTATTGATATAGATTCGCAATCTGGATATAATCTTTTTAGCTCTTCTTCATAATTTGAATCTTCTATTTTAGGTAAGTTTTTTAATACTTGGTATCCTGAATAATTTTGTTCAAGTTCTTTTAGCATATTTTCTATGTTAAATATAAACATTCCAGCATTCCATAAATAGCATCCTTCGTCAAGATATCTTTTAGCATTCTCTAAATCTGGTTTTTCAACAAATCGTTCAACCTTTATTACTTTGTCATTACATTTGTTAAATTTAATATATCCATATCCTGTCTCAGGTCTATTAGGTGTTATTCCTATTGTTACTATCGCGTTTTTATTTTCTTTTTCTACATAGTCATTTGCAAGCATTAATGTATTACAAAATTCTTCTTTATTCCCTATTGCATGGTCTGATGGAAGAACTGCAACATTTGCATCTTTGTATATTTGTCTTATGTATAAAGATGCAAGCAAAATACAAGGTGCTGTATTTCTTCCAGTTGGTTCGACTATGATATTTTTAGCTGGCAAATCATTAAGTTGCATACTTACTAGATTTTTGTATCTTTCACCTGTTACAACAAATATTCTTTCTTTTGGTATTATTCTTAATAATCTTTCATATGTAAGCTGTATCATTGTTTTATCATCTATTAAATTTATAAATTGTTTTGGCATTTCTTCAGTTGATTTAGGCCAGAATCTTGTCCCTTTTCCACCTGCCATAATTAGTGCACATAGCATATCTTTATCCTCCAATTAACAAGTTCTTATATAACATTTGTATTATATAATAAAACGTATAAAAATATCAAGTATATTAAGAATTTATTTATAAATTATTAGTTTTAGATAAATAAAAAGAAACGTCCTATCTAAGGACGCTCCTTTTATTTTTATTCGTTTACTTCCTCTTTTTTTCTTTTATCAAATTGATAAAGTACTGTTATTCCGATTCCAACTAGGAATATAGCAATCGTTACCCAGCTTCCAATTATTGGTATTTGTCTAATTAAGAATATTACAGCTGATACTGGTATAATCATTAATATCTTCTTCCATGTTGTATTGATTACATTTAATTTGCTTGATATAAACTCATTTATCGCTATTGTTACAACTGAACTATTGATAAGTAATGCTATAAAGTATACCATAATTGTACCAAATGCAAGTGATACGCCTATTCCTGTTAATAAAAGTATTAAGGCAATTATTGGAACTATTATTGTAAATGCTGCCCCTATTCCTCCAGCAAGTAATGCTCTCGTTGAAACATACTCTTTTGATTTTTCGGCAAATTTAGGTGCTAAGAATATAATTAATACATATATAACTAAAGCAAAAATTGCATTTTCACATATTCTGTATATATAATCAAATACTACATTTTCATTTGTTTCATTTTCCTTTTGCTCAGTATATTTAACTTCACCGTCCACTTTAATTTTATCTATATTTTCTATTGGTGCTTCTGCTGTATAATCTAGATTTCCACCAACGTACAAACTATTTTCTTCATCATTAAAAGCATTTACCGTGCCTGCTATTAAGTTTAAATTTCTTCCAACACTTCCTATTAAACTTGCTGTATTTGTTGCAAGCTTTAAATCTCTATAAACAAT
>CANRCJ010000068.1 GCA_947629105.1 uncultured Clostridia bacterium
CATGCATTGCAAAGAAGTTTGAAAGAACTAGAGACAATATGCAAGGGGCAGATGGCTTAGATGATGTTGATGCAGTTATAACAACAAGAGAACTTGCTAGAATGATAAAACAAGCACATATAGAATTTGCCCAATTAGAAGATTCAAGCTTTGACGACCCAATGGGAGAGGCAACTGGAGCTGCTGCAATATTTGGAGTTACAGGTGGAGTTATGGAAGCAGCATTAAGAACATCATACGAGATACTAGAAGGAAAGACGCTTGAAAAGTTGGATTTTAAAGAGGTAAGAGGAGCAAAAGGAATAAAGAAAGCTACTGTAAATATTGCCGGAAAAGACATAAGAGTTGCAGTAGTATCAGGTCTTGGAAATGCAAGAAAAGTAATGGAAGATTTGAAAAATGGAAAAGCTGATTACGACTTCCTAGAAGTTATGTCATGTCCAGGAGGATGCATCTTAGGTGGAGGTCAACCTATAAAATCTTCTAAGACCAGAAGCAAAGTAGATGTATTCAAGAAAAGAGCAGATTCAATATATAGCATTGATGAAAAGAGTACTATTCGTAAATCTCATGAAAATCCATACCTAAAGAAGGCATACAAAGAATTTATTGGAGAGCCAGGAGGACACGAGGCACATAAGCTTTTACACACAAGCTATGTAAAGAGAGATTTGTATAGATTTTAATATTATATATAAAGCAAATAAGGCATTTAACTCTTGTTAAATGCCTTTTATTTTGATATAATATATAAATATTAAAAAGATATATTTTGAAAGGAAATTATAATGAAGGTAGGTTTTGTATCACTAGGTTGTACTAAAAACTTAGTAGTAACAGAAGAAGTAATAGAAATTTTTAAAAAACACGATTTTGAAATAGTAAATGATGCTTCACAAGCTGAAATAATACTAATAAATACATGTGGCTTTATTGAGAGCGCGAAACAAGAAGCAATAGATACTATACTAGAAATGGCAGAATATAAAAAAAGAAAATGCAAGTATTTAATCGTAATAGGTTGCTTAGTAGAAAGATATAAAGAAGATTTAGAAAAACTAATTCCAGAGGTAGACCTATTTATATCAATAAAAGAATATGGCTCATTATGGGAAAAAATACAAAATCTAATAGGAAAAGAAAGTAAACGAGATGAAAAATATAATATATTAGATTTTGAAAATAGAGTAATAACGACAGGAGAAAATTACGCATATCTAAAAATAGCAGAGGGATGTAGTAATAATTGTACATATTGTGCAATTCCGTATATACAAGGAAAATACATATCGAGAAAGAAAGAAGATATTATAAATGAAGCAAAGGAACTTGCAAAAAAAGGATTTAAGGAGCTTGTTGTAATTGCACAAGATACAACCAAATATGGAATAGATATATATGGTAGACCTGCCTTAGCCGAATTATTACAAGAACTTTGCAAAATAGAGGGCTTTAAATGGATAAGATTTCTTTATGCATATCCAGAAACCATAACAGATGAATTAATTGATGTGGTAAAAAATAATGATAAGATATGCAAATATTTTGATATGCCTATACAGCATATATCTAATAAAGTTTTAAAAAGAATGAATAGAAAAAGTGACAAACAAAGTATAGAAAATACTATTAGCAAAATAAGAAAGGAAATACCAAATGTAATTTTAAGAACAACTTTGATTGTTGGCTTTCCGGGAGAGACTAAAGAAGATTTTGATGAATTATATGAATTTGTAAAGTGGGCGAAATTTGATAAACTTGGAACATTCATGTATTCGAAGGAAGATGGTACGCCTGCAGCTAAGCTAAAAGAGCAAATACATCCTATGACTAAAAAATCTAGATATAATAAGATAATGCAGCTCCAAAAGGAAATATCAAAAAAGAATTTAGAAAATAAATTAGGAAATACATATGAATGTCTTATAGAAAATGCAAGTTTTGATGGAAAATACTATATTGGAAGAACATATATGGATGTACCAGACGAAGATGGTGTAATTTTTATAAAAAAAGAAAAAGAGATACCATTTGGAACATTTGTCAATTGCAAGATAGTTGATGTTAGAGATTATGATTTAATTGGAGAGATAGAAAACTAATATGAAAGTTCAAGAGGCATTAAATGTTGGAAAAGAAATCTTAAAAAAAAATAATATAGAAGATGCGTCTTTAATTACGAGGATACTTTTAGCAAGTATCCTTATGTGTAGTAGAGAAAAATTAGTTGTAGAATATGATAAAGAATTAAAAAAAGAATATGAGAATGAATTTTTTAAATGTGTAGAAAAAATTGCAAATGGCTATCCAATGCAGTATATAACAAGTTCTCAAGAGTTTATGAAAATGAGGTTTTACGTAGATGAAAATGTCCTTATTCCAAGACCAGATACTGAAGTTTTAGTAGAAGAAGTTATAAGAATTTGTAAGAACAAAAATAAAAAAGAAATATTAGAGCTATGTACAGGAAGCGGAGTAATAGCAATCTCACTTGCAAAGTATATTGAGAATGCACATATTATTGCAACTGATATAAGTGAAAAGGCGTTAGAAGTTGCAATTAAAAATGAAAGGCAGTTATTACAGCAAGATATAAAACAAGCAAATAATATGCAAGAATACTCATTAAATAATGGGAAAGGACAAGTTATAAGCTTTATTCAAAGTGATATGTTTCAAAATATAGATGAAAAATATGATATAATAGTTTCAAATCCACCATATATAAAAAAACAAGATATAGAAAAATATAGTCTCAAGTATGAACCAAGACTTGCCTTAGATGGTGGAGAAGATGGACTAAAGTTTTATAGAATAATAATACAAGAAGGATATAAATATTTAAAGCCAAATGGAATTATTGCACTTGAGATTGGATTTGACCAAAAAGAAGAAGTAATAAATATTGCAAGGGAATGTAAAAAATATAAAAATGTCTATTGCAAACAAGATTTATCTGGAAACGATAGAGTTGTTGTTATAGAATTTTAATTGATTAAAGGAGTAATAAAAATGTCTTTTTCTGCTAATTTAAAGGAAGAATTAAGTAAAATAAATATTTTTTCTAATGTTGATATTGTAAAAGCAGAAGTATATGGATATCTTTTGACATTAGATACTAGTGAAAGAAAAATAAAATTTTTGACAGAGAATGAATACAATGTCAATAGATTAAATAAACTCCTAAATAACCTCAGAGTAAATTATGAAATAAAGATGCAAGGAAAAAATTTTAAGCTATCTTTTAACAAAGCTGAATTAGAATTTGGTAGTTTAAACTTTGAAGACGTAGATGTTCAAAAAGGAATTGTAAGAGGTGCTTTTTTGGGAAGCGGTTCAATTACAGAGCCAGATGCAAGATATCATTTAGAAATAAGGCTTGAAAGTGAAGACAAAAGACGCGAATTAACAAAGATAATAGAAAAATTTGGAATAGAAGTAAAACTTCTAAGTAGAAAATATTCATATTCGATTTATATAAAAGATGGAGAAGAAATTTCAAAGTTTTTAGCGCTAATAGGAGCAAGTGCTGCAGTACTAAAGTATGAAGATATAAGAGTTTTGAAAGAAACAAAAAATAATGTTAATAGAAAAGTAAATTGCGAAACTGCAAATCTTAATAAAACTGTCAATGCTTCAGTAGTACAGATAGAAGCAATAAAAAAATTGAAAAGATTAAAAAAGTTCAATAAGCTTCCTTTAAATCTGAGAGAAATTGCAAATTTAAGATTAGAAAATCCAGAAGCAAGCCTGGTTGAGCTTGGACAAATGTTATCAGAGCCAATAGGAAAATCAGGTGTAAATCATAGATTAAAAAGAATTATAGAAATATCTGAAGAATAGAGGAAATAAATGAAAAAAGAAATACGGAATATATGTACATATACCATTTTGCAAGCGCAAATGCTATTACTGCGATTTTGTATCTTTTTCTAATAGAAACAAATTTATAGAAAGCTATGTTGATGCTGTGGTAAAAGAGATAAAGAATGTAAACTTAAAGAATTATACAGTAAAAACAATATATATAGGTGGAGGAACTCCATCTATTTTAGAAAGCAGTCTAATACAAAAAATATTAAATGAAATAATGCCTTATGCTATAAAAAATGCTGAAATTACAATAGAAATAAACCCAGGAACTGTAGATGAAGAGAAACTAAAAGATTATAAAAACATTGGAATAAATAGGTTAAGTATTGGACTTCAAAGCACAGATGATAATCTTTTAAAAGAAATTGGAAGAATACATAATTACAAGGAATTTTTGGAAATATATAATTTAGCAAGGAATATTGGATTTAGTAATATAAATGTCGATCTAATGCTTGGACTTCCAGATCAAACTATTCAAATACTAGAAAATAGCTTAAATAAAGTAATAGCCTTAAATCCAGAGCACATATCTATATAT
This sequence comes from uncultured Clostridia bacterium, assembly GCA_947629105.1. GTDB lineage: Bacteria > Bacillota > Clostridia > TANB77 > CAG-508 > JAAWPK01. The sequence goes on from CANRCJ010000068.1 coordinate 4,415, forward strand.
TCTCTAATACTAGAAGAAAATACTAAGCTATTTGATTTAGTAAACAATGGAAAATTAATACTTCCCAGTGAAGAAGTAGAAAGAAAAATGTATTGGAAAGTAAAAGAAATGCTTGAGCAAAATGGATATATACATTATGAAATTTCTAATTTCGCAAAAGATAATTTTAGATCAAAACATAATAGTGATTGTTGGGAACAAAAAGAATACATTGGGATTGGATGTGCAGCACATTCATATATGGATTTGAAAAGATATTCAAATACGGAAAATATAGAAGAATACATTAACAACATAAATAATTGTAATTTTGACAAAAATATAACTGTACATGAGGTGCAAACAAAAGAAGATACAGAGAAAGAATATATGCTACTTGGACTTAGAAAGATAGAAGGAATTAGCGTAAAAATATATAAAAATAAATTTGGTGAAAATCCAATATTTAAATATAAAAAAATTTTATACAAACTTTCTAAAGAAGATTTAGTCGAAATAGATGGAGATTATATAAGGCTTACAGATAAGGGATTAGATTTAGCAAATCTTGTATGGGAAGAATTTGTATAAAAGAAAGGAAAAAAATTATGAGAGCATTAGTTACAGGAGCATCTTCTGGAATAGGAAGAGATATTGCAAGAGAATTAGATAAAAGAGGTTATGATTTAATATTAGTTTCAAGAGATGAAAAAAAGCTAGAAGAAGTAAAGCAAACATTAAGTGGAAAAAACATAGAAGTAATTGCGATGGATTTAAGTATTAGTGAAAATTGTAAAAGATTACATGAAATGGCAAAAGATATAGATGTATTGATTAATAATGCTGGCTTTGGAGTATTTGGAAACTTCACTGAAACAGACTTAGATAAAGAAATTAGCTTAATTAATACAAATATAACAGCTGTTCATATATTGACCAAGTTATATTTAAAAGATATGATGGAGCAAAATAGTGGACATATTTTAAATGTTGCATCTATCGCAGGATTTATGCCAGGACCTCTAATGGAAACATATTATGCATCAAAAGCTTATGTAGTAAGACTTACAGAAGGGATAAGAGCAGAAATTCAAAAAGCAAAATCTAATGTTAAAGTAAGCTTGCTTTGCCCTCGGACCTGTTAATACAAATTTCAATAAAGTAGCAGGAGTTAATTTTAATCTATATTCATTAAGCTCTGAAAAGGTTGCAAAATATACGGTAAAAAAGATGTTAAAAAATAAATTTATGATAGTTCCAGGAATAGGAATTAAAATTTTAAGAGTTATTTCAAAATTTTCACCAAACAACATAACAGCAAGATGTGTTTACTTAATGCAAGAAAGAAGAAGATAGAAACAAATTAATAAATTTTTAGCAAAAAGTATTGACAAGTGCTAAAAAAAGATATAATATATTAGCAGTTGAAATGAAAGAGTGCTAATGG
>CANRCJ010000069.1 GCA_947629105.1 uncultured Clostridia bacterium
TCCTAAAATCATATCAATATCTTTATTATGATTATTTCCTGTTTTGGGAGATTTATACAAAAGTTTAATTAAGTTTTGTTATTTCTATCCCTGTATAAAAATGTTTTAATATTTCTTGGTAATTATATCCTTGTTTTGCAAGAGAATCTGCTCCGGTTTGACTTAAGCCAACTCCGTGACCGTTTCCTACAACACTAAATACGATTTTTCCATCACTTCTTGTAATTTTAAAATTTGTTGCCTTAAGTCCTAAGATTCTCCTTGCTTCAACTCCGCGCTATTTCCTTATTACCAAATCTAACAGTCTTTACCCTATTACTTTCTGTATAGTCTATTATCTTTATGCTTTCTTCATTTGAGAAGTCAATTTCTATATCACTAAATTCTGTTTTTAATTTATTTAATAATTCCTCTTCTGTTAGAGCAACTTCCGAACTATATTGAGCATACGCATCTTCTCCTGATGTTTCTACTGATTGAAGATAAGGAAAGTCCGAGCCTCCCCATACATTTGCTGCAGTTTCTGTTACACCACCGCTATTTGAATGAAAAAACGCATCTATTATTTGTCCATCATATGTTGCAACTTCTCTAATTGTACTATTTACTGCTTCTGCAATCTTGTTCCAATTATCAACTCTTTCTTCTTCTTTCCATTTTGAAAGCCTGTTATCTTTTGAAAGCCATGCTTGGCAACACGCATAATCATCACATATATCAGCATTTTCGTGTTTTGAACCATGTATTATTTTATACAATGTATAACTTCTTGCCGATACACTTTGTGCTTTTATTGCTTCTATATCATAATCAGCTGGAATTTCCGCTGAAACGACTTCTGCAATGTATTCATCTAATGGTTTTTCTTCTACTTCTCCACTTGATTTATGCAAAAGTTTTATCGTCTGGAAGTCTGAATATGAATACTTTTCTATGTCTAACATAACCTTTTCTTCATTTGGGGAAAAAATCTCTTTTATCTTAAATTTTGTAGTAAAAAATATAGGTATAATAAAGCATATACCTATTACTGCTACTATATATATCAATATCCTTTTCATACTGCCTCCAAATTGTTTCTCATTTTATTTAAAATATTCTTTTCTATTCTAGATACCTGTACTTGTGATATTCCTAAAGCCTCTCCTATTTGACTTTGAGTTTTATTTTTAAAATACCTAAGTATAATTATTTGTCTTTCTTTTGGTTCCAAGTTTTCAATCATCTCACTTATAGCAATTCTATTAACTATTTGGTTTTCTTCATTTTCTGAAACTTGTATTTTATTTATTAATTTTGTTCCATTATCATCATTATTTTGTCCTTCTTCTTTATATATAGATTCAACCGGCTTCCTTGTTTCTAATGCCATAATTATCTCTTCTTTACTTACATGTAGTTTTTTCTCTAGCTCAGTTAAGGATATATTTTCTCCTGTTTTTCTTAAGTACTCCTCTTCTAATTTGCAAATTTTCATGTTTAATTCTTTAATACTTCTACTTACCTTTATTATTCCGTCATCTCTTATGAATTTTTTTATTTCTCCTAATATGTATGGTACTGCATATGTAGATAATTTAACATCATAACTTGTATCAAATCTTTTTATAGCCTTAATAAAACCCATGCAACCTATTTGGTATAAATCTTCTGTTTCATAACCCCTTGAGCAAAATCTTTTTACTACGCTCCAAATAAGTCCTTTGTTATTTTGAACAAGTTCTGTCATTGCATCTTCGTCTCCGTGACTTTGCCTTAACTATGTTATCAATATTATTTTCATACATTTAGACTTGTCTCTCCTTTAGTTTTTAAGTATTTTCTTTTATTGTTTTTGTCATTGTTACTTTAGTTCCAAGTCCAAGTATTGATTCGATATATAGTTCGTCCATGAAGCTTTCCATTATTGTAAATCCCATTCCAGACCTTTCAAGTTCTGCTTTTGTTGTATAAAGTGGTTCTCTTGCAATATCTACATTTTCTATTCCTTTCCCTGTATCAGATATTTCTACAATTATTGTCTTTCCTTCAATCTTACAGTTTATTTTTATTATTCCCTCAGTATCTTCGTAGCCATGTATTATTGAATTAGTCACAGCCTCAGAAACTGCAGTTTTTATATCTGCAATTTCTTCTATTGTTGGGTCAAGTTGGCTTACAAATGCTGCAACTGTCACTCTTGCAAATGCCTCATTACATGATTTACTTGGAATTTCTAAATTCATTTCATTATCGTATTTTCCTTTCATATTGCCTCCTTTTATTTAACTTATTTTTATTATTTTTGGTATTCCGCTCATCTCAAAGATTTTTCTAATATTGGGTTTTACATTAATCATCTCTACACATCCTCCAAGCATCTTTACAATTTTGTATCTTCCAATTAGCATGCCAATCCCTGCACTGTCCATGAAAGTAACCTTATCAAAATCAAATATAACTCTTTTAGGAATATATCTTTCAATTTCATTATCAGCTTGCCTCCTTATTTTTTCTGACCCATGATGGTCAATTTCTTCTGTAATTTCAAAACAAAGTAGCTTGTCCTTTTCATCATAGCTTATGTTCATTATCTTGTCCTCCCTTTGCATTTTCATTTTTAGATTATACATCATTTGGAAATATTTTCCAATAGCAAAATTTAGGAAGTTTTGACGATTCATAATTTTCGTTCGACAAAATAGGACAAAAAAAATAGAGAAGCACATTTTGCATCTCTATTGCACTTTGTGCTACTCTATTTTGAATATTAAATTTATTCTTACTCTCCTCTTTCCTTCTCTTCTTCTTTTTCTACTGTCTTCTCAACTTCCTTAGTTTGAAGTGTCACTTTGTCAGGTGTAACAACTATATTTTGAGAAAAAGATGTGCCTCCTGCACCTGAGCCTTTACGTCTTTTTCTCATAGTCATAAAGTATTCAGGTATAATTGTAGCTATCCTTTTATATGTTTCCTTAAATGCCTCTTTTCTCTTTGTGTCTTTATCCGAATTTATTATTTCTTCTGGACTTTCTACTGGATCGTATCCAACCAAACTAACTTTTTCTTTACTTGTTTTTTCTTTTGCCAATTATATCGTCTCCCTTCAGTTTAGATTAATTCATATAATCTCTAAGTTTCTTACTACGACTAGGATGTCTAAGCTTTCTTAATGCTTTTGCTTCTATTTGTCTAATTCTCTCTCTTGTAACTTCGAATTCTTTGCCAACCTCTTCTAGAGTTCTTGCTTTTCCATCCTCTAATCCAAACCTTAATCTTAAAACTTTAGCTTCCCTTGGAGTTAATGTTCCCATTACATCATCAAGTTGTTCTTTAAGTAGAGTATATGCAGCAGAATCTTGTGGTGCAGGAGAATCTTCATCAGGTATAAAGTCTCCTAAATGGCTGTCATCTTCTTCTCCAATTGGAGTCTCAAGTGAAACTGGGTCTTGCGCTATTTTTTGTATTTCCATAACTCTATCTATTGGCATTTCAAGTTCTTCTGCTAACTCATCTGGTGTAGGTTCACGGCCTAATCTTTGAAGTAAGTGTCTTGATGTACGTATTAATTTATTAATAGTTTCAACCATGTGTACAGGAATTCTTATAGTTCTTGCTTGGTCTGCTATTGCTCTAGTTATTGCTTGTCTTATCCACCATGTTGCATAAGTGCTAAACTTGTAGCCCTTTGAATAATCAAATTTTTCAACAGCTTTAATAAGTCCCATGTTGCCTTCTTGTATTAAGTCTAAGAATAGCATTCCTCTTCCTAAATACTTTTTAGCAATACTTACAACTAATCTAAGGTTTGATTCTGCTAATCTTTGTTTTGCTTCTTCGTCTCCATTCATGATTTTTTTAGCAATTTCTAATTCTTCATCATATGAAAGAAGTGGAATTCTTCCAATCTCTCTTAGATACATTCTAACTGGGTCATCAATGCTTACTCCTTCGAAATCGCTTAAACTTTCATCACTAATATCAACATCTTCTATTGATTCTAGCTCTTCAATATCAGGTTCTGCATCTTCAAAGTCGTCTCTTAGTAAATCAACGCCTATTTCTTCAAATGCATCAAAAACTTTATCAATCTCTTCAGGATTGACATCTTCAAGTTCTGAGGCTAATTCTCCATAGGTAATACTTCCCTTTTCCTTTGCCTTTGATAATATTTCATTTACTCTATTTTTCCCAGACTTTTCTTCTTTTTTCTCTTCTTCTTGTTGATTATCTTCCTTTACATCTTTCTTCTCTTCTTGATTTTTTTTACTTACTTCTTTCTTTTTTTCTTCCTCTATTTTTTTCTCCTTAGCCTCTTTTTTTACCTCTTTTTGAACATTTTCTTGGTCTTCTTTTTTTGTTTTTTTGTTCTGTGCTTTAGCTGTTTTTTTTATTTCTTCTTGTTCTTCATTCATTATAAGTTTGGCCTCCTTACTTTATATTAACTAACTTCTTACTTATCTCCTTTAATCTATTCTCTATTTCCCTTGTTTCTTTCTCGTCTAAGTTTCCGGAAATCAATTTTTTAAGTATTAAGCTTTTTTCTTCTAAAAGTTTTTCTTTTACAAACTTCTTAAGTAAATCATCTATTGCTTTATCAACATCAGATATTTCAAGCTCATTTGATAATATATATGTAACATGACTTATAAGCTCATCATTACCTTCAAATAGACCTATTACATTACTAATATCCCCTTTTTCTAGTTCTTCATACAAAATTTCAGCAATTTTTTTGTTTTTCTCATCTTTGAAGTCTTCTGGCACAATATCGTTTTTTATTTTGTTATATACTGCTTGTCCTTCATTTACGAGTAGTGATATTATCAAATTCTCTCTTGCTATATTCTTGCCTGCTTCTTCTTTACTTGATTTTACTTGATTATTTCTTATAGAAATTGGTCTATCTAAAACTTTTGCCCCAGTTGAATTTGCAAGTGATAACTTATTTATTTGAGCATATATTGCCTCTTTTGAAATTCCATAATTTGCTGAAATTTTATCAATATATACTTCTTTTTCAATGTCACTTTTGCATTTTAATAAAATGTTACTAACTTCATTTAAAAATTTGATTTTGTCATTTACTTGATTTAAGTCTAGATTTTGCTTTAAATTTTTAACCTTAAATTCAACTAATGAAATAGCATTTTGCACGTATAAATTAAACTTCCCGCTTCCATATTTGATAACAAATTCGTCTGGATCCTTTGCACCTTCAAGTTGTAGAATTCGTATATCATAGCCTAAATCTTGCAATATCTCAAGTCCTCTCATTGTTGCTCCCTGTCCTGCCGCATCTGAATCGTATCCAATAATTATTTTAGACTTGTATCTTTTCAAGAGTCTTCCCTGTTGCTGGGTAAGTGCTGTTCCAAGTGATGCTACTGCATTATCTACTCCTCTTTGATGAAGCGATATTGCATCCATATATCCCTCTACCATAATAAAGAAATCTTTTTCTGTTTTTTTGGCGACATTTAATGCAAATAGATTTCTTCCCTTGTTGTAGCATATCGTATCAGGTGAATTAATGTACTTTGGCTTTGAGTCGTCTAAGGCTCGTCCTCCAAAAGCAATTACTCTATCTTTTACATCCATTATTGGAAACATAAGTCTCTTTTTGAATGCATCAGTTGGCGTTCCATTCTTAGACATTACAACTAATTTAGATTCAAATATTTCTTCATCTTGAAATCCTTGTCTTTTAAGTTCTTTATATAAGTCATCATAATTTCCTGCATATCCTATTTGAAATTTTTTCAAGGTTGCATTGTCCATTCTTCTCTTTTTCACGTAATCTTGTCCTGCTTTTGCAGTAGGCTTATATAAATTTTCATGATAGAACTCAGCCGCAGC
>CANRCJ010000070.1 GCA_947629105.1 uncultured Clostridia bacterium
AAGTTTGTTTGGAAGTGTTTCTGAAACTGATTTTCTTGGATCTCCACATCCTGTAACACGCATTGCTTGATATACATATACTCTTCCTGAAAGGGGATCTCTTATTGCACCTCCTAGGCATGTTGCAGCTCCACCAAAAGGCTCTATTTCTGTTGGGTGATTATGTGTCTCGTTCTTAAACATTATTAAATATTCTTCTTCTTTACCATCAACTAATATGTTTGCCTTTATACTACATGCATTTATTTCTTCTGATTCGTCTAAATCTTTTAATACTCCTCTTTTCTTTAATTCTTTAACTGCTATTGTTGCAAGATCCATTAGACAAATATCTTTTGCTTTCTTATTATCATAAACATATTCTCTTGATTTTTTGTATTCTTCAAATATTTTTTCTAATAAATCCCATTTAATATCTATAACTTCTAGCTTCGTCATGAAAGTTGTATGTCTACAATGGTCAGACCAATATGTATCTATCATTTTCATTTCTGTCATAGTAGGATCTCTTTTTTCTTCGTCTCTAAAGTATTTTTGGCAAAACTTAAGGTCTTCTATATCCATTGCAAAGCCATATTTAGTATAAAAGTCTTTAACATTTTCGTCTGTCATTTTTGTAAATCCTTCAACAACTTTTATATCTTCTGGTTCTTTCATTTCTTGCATTACACTATTTACTTTTTCTAAAGAACATTCTCTTGAATCTACTGGGTTTATTAAGTATGATTTTATTTTCTTCACATCATCTTCACTTAAATTACCTTTCAACACATAAATCTTTGCAGACTTAGATGCTGGCTTTTCTCCACCTGTTATAATTTGTAAGCATTCTGATAATGAATTTGCTCTTTGGTCAAATTGTCCTGGTAAAAATTCAACACCAAATATTATATCTTCTGGATCTTTCTTATATTCTTCCTCATAACATACATCTACTTGTGGCTCAGAAAAAATTGTATTTTTTGCTTCTTCAAATACCTCATCACTTATACCTTCTACGTCATATCTGTTTAAGATAATTACATCTTTTAGATTTGTAATTTGCAAATTTTCTTTTAAATCTGCAAGAACTCCTTTTGCTTCAACATCATAGCCTGACTTTTTTTGTACATAAATTCTTTTTACCATAACACCCTCCATAATATTTTAATTTAGTATATTTTGATTATTTATATTATTTGATTCACTATCCTCTGTTACTACATTATTACTGTCTATGTTCTCATTTTCTTTATCTTTTTCATTTTGAGATACTACTTCTAACTGCTTAATAAGTCTTTGAAGTTCTTGTATATCTGTTCCTATTTGGCTCCAATCATTGGAATTGTTTGACTCTGTAAGATTATTATTTGCTTTTATAATTTGCTCAATTAGCCCTTCAACCGTATCCGTATCTTCTACTTCAATACTCACTGAAGAATTAGATAAAAGATTTTTAAGTGCTTCTGCTAATGTATCTCCTATTGCAACCTTATTTCCAGATGCAATTACAACTTTTTTAAGTATTGGCACACTATTTGTCTCATTTAAAGAAGTTTGATAAATTGGTATAACATATATAAGTGTTTCATTGATTGGTACTATTACCATTTCTTTTGTAATCTTAGTTCCTGTAACATTTAGGCTTGAAATCTCTGACGATATTGTATCATCTTGTTCTATTAGTTTGTCTAATTGCATAGGTCCAATAACACTACTATCATTAGAGAATTTGTATAAGCTTAATTTATTTTCTCCATTTTCTACTGTTCCAACAAGATATGCATTAATACTTTCCTTTTCATATATGTTATATACAGTAACCAATCCAAGTTTACTTTTATTTGAATCTGTAGTTTTTACCATTGTATAGTATGGCTTCATCCTTGATTTAGCTGTCGTATTTGTTAAGTTAGAATATGATGCAATTTGCCATACATCATTTCCTCTATAAAGTACATCTGGCGATACATCATGATACATTGTAAGTATTTCTGATTGAATACTATATAGAAATTTTGAATACGAGAAATGTTTAGATATTCCCTCTGGTATTTCACTTGCTTCTTTAAATAGATTTTCGTACATATTATTGTAAACCATTGCCATAGGATCTGTTTTATCAGTTATGTAGAAATTTATATCTCCATTAAAAGCATCTACAATTACTTTTACAGAATTTCTAATATAGTTGATTTCTCTTGAATCGTTTTCGTAAGTAATTTTTGTTTTTTGAGAATATGGGTATTCATTGCAAACTGTATATGCATCTAATACCCAATACAAATTGCTGTCTTCGCCAATTACCAAATATGGTTCTTCATCATATAATAGATATGGCATTATTTTCTTTGCTCTATCTCTTATATTCCTATTAAGCAATATTTTACTGTCTTTACTTGAAAAAAGTATGCTAAGCTTTTTTTCTTTTACAGATAAAATTGCTTTATCTAATCTTCCTAATGAAATTCCTCCATCTCCATTATACTTATATGTTTCATTTTGTGAGGTTGTTTTTGGATAATCAAATTCATCTTTATTCTCTGACACATTAATTATACTATTTGTTTCCATTCCATAGTATATTCTAGGCTCTTTGATATCCTTGCTTTCAAAATCTTTTGATAAATATTTTATATTTCCATTTTCGTCTGTCTCACTTGCTGAAACTTGAATTGCTCCATATCCATGAGTATATTCATTAGCTTCACTGTTATATGTAGTATTTTTACTATTTATTTCCCTAGCTGATACATACATTAATTTATTCTTATAATTAGCTACCCCTACTTGATTATATGTATAATATCCGGTACTTGTCTGTGTTTGTTTCAAATTGCTTAAAACAACATCCTCAGTAATTATAGGTATATTATTTATTACATCTTCATTTTTTTCTGCTTCATCTGCTGTTATAGTTCCTGTGCTATTTAGTTCTTTTTCGTCAATTTTTACATTGTATGCAGTTTTGGTAAAGTCAATATTTGCGGATATGTTTGACTTTTCCTTATCAAGTTCGCTTCCTTCTATAAATATCAATCTGTATCCTACCATTACTACGAATAGGACAACTAAATATGTAGGCACTATTGCTAATGCTTTGATTACTTTTCTAGAATTTTCTTTTTTGAAAAATCTAATTGCCATAAATACAGATATTATCATTACTATTCCTAAAATTCTGTATCCCCAAAGTTTTATAGAGCTTTCTACTATACCGAGCTCCTACAATACTTGTTTTCAAATCGTCATTTAAATTTAAGAATCTGTCTAGAACTATATTTTGCATATTGAACATTATAATTCCAACAATCAAAAATGTAATAAGCATTACATTAAATAGCAAATGTTTTATAAATTTGCTATTTTTTAGAGTTTGTCCATCTATTCCTTCAAAATATGTATTGAAAACTATTATATAATAAATTGCAATATATGCAGTTAACGCTATCACTATACCAAGAAGATAGTATAGTATAAGTCCAATTAAAGGTGCTTGAAACATATAAAAGCCAACATCCATATTAAATAATGGATCAGCTATTCCAAATTGTGCATTATTTGCAAATAAAATTATCTTTTCTAAAAAGATATCAGGTGTAACTGTTGCTATAATAAGCCCAAGTATTAATGCTATTGATTTGTTTGGAAGTTTTGGCATATCTATTTTTTCCTGTTCAAAGAATTTCTTTAGACCCCTTTTTATAAGTATATTGGTTATATATACAACAGCAAAGATAAATATAAAATTAGAAACTGCAATAAATAACTTGTATTTTATATTTTGATTAAATACATCTAAATAGTTTTCTCCTATTTCCATTGTTTCTAGATAATCTGCTCTATAAGTTACACACATACAAATTAAAAAGATAGCTAGGAAAAATAACACTAAAACTGTCCTTATCCTACATTTTCTTTTTTTAATTATATTTTTTTCATCTTCTGCTTTGTTTTCTTCAATACTTGTTTGTGTTTCTGCCAATATCAAAACTCCTTTCTTTTTATTTAAATAATAGCTTTCGTAAAATCATCTGAGTTAAATATTTCCATATCATCAATTTGTTCTCCAACACCTATAAACTTAACTGGTATTTTATTTTCATGTACAATGCCGATTACAACTCCGCCTTTAGCAGTACCATCAAGTTTCGTAAGTATTAATCCTGTTATATTGCTAACTTGTTTAAATGCTTTTACTTGTTCTATTGCATTCTGTCCAGTTGTTGCATCTATTACAAGTAAAGATTCTTTATCTGCTTCTGGAAGTTCCTTTTCTATAACTCTTTGTATTTTTTCTAATTCATCCATTAAGTATTTTTTATTATGAAGTCTTCCTGCTGTATCACATATCAAAACATCTACATTATTTTCCTTGGCTTTTTTTATTGCTTCAAATACAACTGATGCTGGATCAGCATTTTCATCTTTTTTAATTATATCACAATTTGCGCGTTTTGCCCATATCTCTAATTGCTCTACTGCTGCGGCTCTAAATGTGTCTGCTGCTGCAACCATTACTTTCTTTCCATCTTTTTGTAATCTATTTGCAATTTTACCTATTGACGTTGTCTTGCCTACTCCATTTACGCCTACAACAAGTATTACAGATGGTTTTGTATCTAACTTTAAGCTATTATCACATACTTCTAATATATTTTTCATTTCATCTCTTAATGCATTTTTTACTTCTTCTGCATCTTTTATATTTTCTTTTTTTATTCTTTGTCTTAATCTTGATATTATTTCAAGAGATGTCTCCATCCCTATATCTGACATAATCAAAGCCTCTTCAAGCTCATCTAGGAGATCCTCATCAACTTTACGAAATGTACTAAAAACTCCATTAATCTTTTCATCTATTGAATTTTTTGTTTTTCCTAAGCCCTGTTTTAATTTATCAAAAAAGCCCATGCTCTCTTTCCTCCATCTTTTTTATTATATACTTTTCTAAGAGATTATTCAATACTTTCTAGCTCTTTTATTTTATCTCTTAATTCTGCTGCTTTTTCAAATTCAAGATTCTGAGCATGATTTATCATTTCCTTTGTTAATCTGTCTATTACATCTCTAATGTTTTCTTCTTCTTTTATATCATATTCACTTTGTATATCTTCTACAATACTTGCTTTTATTGTATCTCTTACACTCTTTTTAATAGTCTTAGGTGTAATTCCATGCTCTAGATTATATTCTTGTTGCAACTTTCTTCTTCTATTTGTTTCTGATATTGCTTTTTCCATACTTCCAGTTAGTTCATCTGCATACATTATAACCTTTCCATCAGTATTTCTAGCAGCACGCCCAACAGTCTGTATAAGTGACCTTTCTGAACGCAAGAAGCCTTCTTTATCTGCATCAAGTATTGCAACAAGCGAAACCTCTGGAATATCTAGTCCTTCTCTTAGAAGGTTTATTCCGAACTAATACGTCAAATTTTCCTATTCTTAAATCTCTAATTATTTCCATTCTTTCTAGTGCTTTAATATCTGAATGCATGTATCTTACCCTTATATCAATACTAGATAGATATGCAGTTAAATCTTCTGCCATTTTTTTAGTTAAAGTAGTAACAAGCACCCTTTCATTTTTCTCTGCTCTAATTCTTATTTCTTCTATTAAATCATCCACTTGATTCGTAACTGGTTTTACTATTATTTCTGGATCTAAAAGTCCTGTTGGCCTAATAATTTGTTCTACCACGTTTTCATTAGAGTGTTCCATTTCATACTCTGCTGGAGTTGCTGAAACAAATATACATTGATTTATCTTTTTCTCAAATTCTTCAAACTTAAGTGGTCTATTATCAA
>CANRCJ010000071.1 GCA_947629105.1 uncultured Clostridia bacterium
GAAACACATCATAGAATTATGGTTTTGGAAGTTATGGGTAGATATGCAGGATGGATTGCTCTCGAATCAGCAATAGCAGGAGGAGCAGATGTAGCATTAATTCCAGAAATCCCATTTGATATAGAGAAAGTTGCACAAAAAATAAAAGATAGAATTGCAAGAGGTAAAAGATTTAGCCTTGTTGTTGTAGCAGAGGGGGCAATGCCAAAGAATGGTGAGCTATCTGTAAAAAATGTAAGAGATAATGGAGCGGGAGTTGATAATACTAAACTTGGTGGAATTGGAGAAAAGGTTGCAGCTCAGCTTCAAGAATTAACAGGACTAGAAGCAAGAAATACGACTCTTGGATATATGCAAAGAGGTGGAACACCAACTGCTTATGATAGAGTTTTATCTACAAAATATGGAGCAAAAGCTATGGAGCTAGCATTAGAGGGCAAATTTGGAGTACTTACAGTACTAAAAAACGGAAAGCTTGATTCAGTTCCATTAGAAGATGTTGTAGGAGAAAATAAAAAGATAGGTGCTGTTTCTGGAAATACAAAGGAAAGTAACTTAAGAAGGGTTACAATGGATGATGATCTAGTAAAGACAGCAAGAAATATAGGAATTTCTTTAGGAGACTAATAAAAGAAGAAAGGAAAAATATATGATAGACTTTAAAGAAGAAATAGCAAAAAAGATTGCAAAAACTATTGATTTAGACTATTTAGAAATAGAAAAAACAATCGAAATTCCAAAAGAAAAAAACATGGGTGACTATGCTTACCCATGTTTTAGGCTCGCAAAAGTTCTAAAAAAATCGCCACAAATGATTGCAGAAGAAATAAAAACAAAGATTGATTTAACAGATGATTTAATTGAAAAGGCAGAGGTCATAGGTGGATATCTCAATTTTTATGCAAATAAGAAAACTTTGACAGAAACAGTAATAAAAGAATTTGATCAAAAACAAGAAGATTATGGAAAATCTGATTTTGGAAAAGGAAAAAATGTTATTGTTGAATATTCATCTCCTAATATTGCTAAACCTTTTCATATAGGGCATTTAAGGACAACACTTATAGGAAATGCTTTATATAATACATATAAATATTTGGGATACAACACAATCGGTATTAATCATTTAGGAGACTATGGAACACAATTTGGTAAAATGATTGAAGGCTATAAAAGATGGAATAAAGAATATAGCTTTGAAAATCCTATTGATGACCTAATGAACATTTATGTTAGAATAAATGAACTTTGCAAAGAAGACGAAAATGTATTAGAAATATGTAGAGAAAATTTTAAAAAACTAGAAGAACATCAAGAATATGAAGTTAGTTTATGGCAAAAATTAAAAGAGTTAAGTTTAAAAGAATTTTATAAAATATATGACCTTCTAGATATAAAATTTGACTCATTAAATGGAGAAGCATTCTATTCAGATAAATTGCAAGAAGTAATTAAGAAGCTAGAGAGCACAGGAAAACTTGTTGAATCTCAGGGCGCAAAGATAATTGATTTAGAAGACAAAGGTATGCCACCATGTATGATTTGTAAGTCAAATGGTTCAAGTATATATGCAACACGTGATTTAGCAGCAATTTTATATAGGACAAGAGAATATGATTTTGACAAATGCCTATATGTTGTTGCGTATGAACAAAACTTGTATTTTAAACAAATTTTTGAAGTTGCAAAGTTACTTGATATTGATGAAAAGTACATTAATGGATTAGAACATGTATCATTTGGTATGGTACATTTAAAAACTGGCAAAATGTCAACACGTGAAGGAAATGTCGTAAAAGTTGAAGATTTACTTAATGAAGCAATAGAAAGAGCTGGAAATATTTTAGAGGAAAAGAATCCTAATATCGAAAATAAAGATGATATAGCTAAAAAAGTAGGAATTGGTGCAGTAATATTTAATGATTTGGCAAATAGTAGAATTAAAGATGAAATATTTGATTGGGATACTATATTAAACTTCCAAGGAGAGACCCGGACCATATATACAATACATGTTTGTTAGAACAAAAAGTGTATTAGAAAATGCAAATTATGTGCCAAATGCAAAAGAAATTGATACAAGTATTTTATTAGAAGATGATAGCATTCAAGTTATAAAAAATATTTATAGTTTTGAAGATATATTAAAAGCTGTTACAGATAAAAATGAGCCATATATACTCAGTAGATATTTAATAGAACTTGCAAAGAATTATAGTACATTTTATAACAACAGCAAAATTTTAGTAGATGATAAAAATATCTCAAATGCAAGACTTTATCTAACATATATGACAAATTTGATTTTGGAAAAAGGAGCAAATCTTTTAGGAATTAAGATGCCAGAAAAAATGTAATTGTAAAATTTATGTGGAATTTGTTGATTTTTATCTAAACATAGTTTATAATTTTATAATATAGAAAAATATAAATTGTTAATGTGACCAAAGAGGGGGCGGGTTATGGAAAACAAAAGAGCAAAAACAGATGAAGAAGAAGTATATAAAACAGGGAAAAGAACTAAAAAAACAAATAAGAAAAAGAAAAAAAAGCATATAATATTAAAAATATTTATAGTATTAATTACAATTATAGTTATTTTGGCAGGCGCAATTGCTGGATATATATATAGTCTAATGTCGAGAATTGATCATGACAATATAGATAAAAATGAAATTGAAATAAATGAAGGGGTCGAAACTGCAACAGGATATAGGAATATACTTTTACTTGGAGTAGATTCAAGACAAAATGATTATTCAGGTGCTTTAAGTGATAGTATAATGATAGTTAGCATTAATCAGGATACTAAGAAAGTAAAAATTGCGTCTGTATATAGAGATAGCTATTTAAAAATTGGAAACTCTTTTGATAAAATAACACATGCTTTTGCAAAAGGTGGAGCTAAATTATCATTAAGCTCAATCAACACAAACTTAGATTTAGATTTAACTGAATATGTAGCAATTAACTTCCAAGTTGTTGTTGATATTGTAGATGCAGTAGGAGGAGTTAGAAAAGATATTACATCAGAAGAGGTAAAATACATCAATAATTATATAAAAGAAATAAATAACGTTACAGGACATCATTCTTCTCAAATTACAAAAGCTGGAACATATGATTTAGATGGTGTACAAGCATTAGCATATTCTAGAATAAGATATACTGCAGGTGGAGATTATAAGAGAACAGAACGTCAAAGAGAAATACTTGATTTAGTATTTGAAAAAGTTAAGAAGATGAATGTGGTACAGCTAAACAATATAGCTGGAAAAGTACTTGATGAAGTATCAACCAATATTCCAACAAATCAAATATTAGGATTATTATCACAAGTTGCATCTTATGATATAGAAGAAACAACAGGATGGCCTGGGGATGTTAAAGGATATCAGCCAGGTAAGGTATGGTATGGTGCTCCAGTAAACCTAGAAAAACAAGTTGTAAATCTTCATAAGTTTTTATTTGATGAAGAAAATTATGAACCTTCACAAGCAGTAAAGACGATAAGTGATGCACTTATCAAAGAGACTGGTTATAAGTAAAATTAGTAAAAAACTCACAATTAAAATAATTAATTGTGAGTTTTTTTATTGACTTTTTTTCTATTTTAATAGATAATAAATATTATTAATTACTAAAGATTTTATGAAAAACAAGGGAGGAAATTTTTATGTATTTATTCAATAGAATTACAGTTAATCCACAATTACCAAAAAGGATAGAAAAGCTTTCTACTATTGCATACAATTTATGGTGGTCTTGGAATTCAGATTTCTTAAAATTATTTAAAATGATTGATATAGATTTATGGGAAAACATTGGTAAAAACCCAGTTAAATTCTTGAAAATAGTTCCACAAGAAAAATTAGAGGAATATGCTAAAAATCCTGAATTTTTAAAAGAATATGATAGAATAGTTGCAAACTTTGAAGCATATATGAATAGCAAAAATACACTATTTTCAAAAAAATATCCAGAAAACAAAGATGATTTAATAGCATATTTTTCAGCTGAATATGGATTAGATGAAATATTACAAATATATTCAGGAGGACTTCGGGATACTTTCTGCAGACCATTTAAAAGCAGCAAGCGATTTAGGAGTACCACTTGTTGGAATAGGGCTATTATATAAAAAGGGATACTTTCATCAAGTTATTAATTCAGTAGGAGGACAAGAAAGTGTATATAGAGATATAGAACTAGAAAATCTTCCAATAATACCTGTGAAAGATGAAAAAGGCAATGATTTAATAATAGAATCTAGAATACAAAAAAAGAGACTATATCTTAAAGTATGGCAAATTAATGTAGGTAGAGTAAAATTATATCTTTTAGATTCTGATATAGATGAAAATGTTGACCAAGATTTTAGAGAGATAACTTTATATCTATATGGAGGAAATCAAGAAACAAGAATAAGACAAGAGATTGTACTTGGAATGGCAGGAACAAACCTTTTAAGAAGACTTAATTTAAATCCAACAGTATATCACATGAATGAAGGACATTCTGCATTTATGCTTTTGGAGCTTATGAGAGAACTTGTTGAAGAAAAAGAAATATCTTTTAGAAATGCAAAAGCAATAGTTTCATCAAAGACAGTGTTTACAACACATACACCAGTTCCAGCAGGAAATGATATTTTCCCAATAGATCTTATGGAAAAATATTTTAAGAATTTCTGGCCAAGACTTGGTATAGAAAGAGAAGAGTTTTTAAGACTTGGAATGAATCCTAAAGAAGATATGGAACCAGGCTTTAACATGGGAATATTTGCTCTTAAAATTGCGGGTAAGAAGAATGGCGTTAGTAAATTACATGGTGGAGTATCAAGAGAATTATTTGGAGATGTATGGCCTAATATTGCAGCAAATGAATCACCAATAACTTATGTAACAAATGGAATACATACTTGTTCATGGCTTGCACCTGCAATGAAAGAACTATATAATAAATATTTAGTACCTTTTTGGCAGGATAATATTTATCTAGAAAGTACATGGAAGAGAGTAGAAAGTATTCCAGATGAAGAATTATGGGATGTACATTACCAAAGAAAAGTAAAACTTATGAAGCTAGTTAGAGATAATACAATAAGCAGACTTAGAAGAAATGGTATGAGATATGAAGAAATAATGGAAATTGTTTCTAAATTAGATCCTAATACACTAACAATAGGTTTTGCAAGACGTTTTGCAACATATAAAAGAGCAACATTGATATTTAGAGACTTAGAAAGAATAACAGAAATACTTAACAATACTAAAAGACCAGTGCAAATTATATTTGCAGGAAAAGCACATCCAAAGGATTTAGAAGGACAAGAACTAATTAGACAAATACACGAAATATCTATGAAACCACAATTTAAAGGAAAGATATTCCTACTTGAAGATTATGATATTGCAATGTCAAGATATCTTTTAAGTGGCGTTGATGTTTGGCTTAATAACCCTAGAAGACCTATGGAAGCTTCTGGTACAAGTGGACAAAAGGCATCTGTAAATGGAGTAGTAAACTTTTCTATATTAGATGGCTGGTGGGTAGAAGGATATAATAAAGAGAATGGCTGGATTATAGGTAAGAATAAAGATTATGATTCTTAT
>CANRCJ010000072.1 GCA_947629105.1 uncultured Clostridia bacterium
ATCTTCCTTTTTTTTTTACTTTTTTTGACTTTATTCTTTTTTATTGTAACATCTCTATTTTGTTTATTCAATATATTTTTTATGACATTTGTATTACAATTATGTTACATTATGATTCCATGTTATCCTTTGTTATATAAAAAAACTCTATATAAAGTATTATATAGAGTTTTTTTATATATTATTGTTCTAATTCTGTTTTAACTTGTGATATTTGCTTTTGGTCTGCCTTTTCTGCTGGTTTATAGTATCCTTTAGTTTGTGCTATCTTAAATAACTCATACTGAAAGCTTTCTGCAGTATTTCTTATTTGTTGTATTGCATTTCTAAGTTGCATGTTTTCTGTTTCTGATATTGCTTGCTGATATGTTGTAAGTTCTCCTTTTACTCCCTCTAGAACATCATTTACCATTGTTTTCTCGTCCATAGCTACCTCCCTAATTATTCAAAAACGTCATTAATTTTTGTTTAGTATTTAGTGCATCTTGTGCAGATTTTGTAAATGCCTGCTTTATCTGTGGGTCAACTGCCTGCTCTGCATACGTATTAAGTTTTTGATAACAGGTATCTGCTCCTCCTATTAGATGTCTTAGATTTTGTAATTCTACTTGATTCAAATCCGGCATTGTAATCATTCCTCATAAATAATATTTAGGTTTTTGATTGGTTTTACCTATAAACCTACTATATTACTTATATGATTACCATGTTTGGAATTTTTATACAAATTTATTTTATAATCTCGAGTCCTGCATACTTCGCCATTAGTCTCTTATGTCCTGCTTTATCGAAATTTATATCTACTTTATAATCTTCTCCTTCTTCTTCTATATAATTTATAGTTCCTTCTCCAAACTTCTTATGATATACTCTTGTTCCTTCTTTGTATTCTGATATATCAACTGTATTTTGTTTTTTAGTGTTTAGATTATTTAAGAAGCTTTCAGGTGTCCTAAATGAGAAGCCACTTGCTGCTGCAACTTTAGGAATAGATTCTTGTGTTCCTATATTGTAGCTTCTTACATTACTATTTCCATATGTCCATTCATAATTATTACTATTGTCAAATGTTCCTTTTATGTTACTGCTATCAACTGAAAGAGAGCTTTCCTCACTTAGCATTTCTTCTGGAACTTCTTTTAAGAATCTTGATATTTTGTTATATGATGTTGAGCCAAATATTGTTCTTGTTTTTGCACATGTCATAAATAAATATTTTTTTGCTCTAGTTATTCCAACATAACAAAGTCTTCTTTCTTCTTCTATTCCATTTGGTTCATCTATTGATTTGTTACCTGGGAATATTCCTTCTTCCATTCCTGCTAAAAATACAACTGGAAACTCAAGTCCTTTTGCGCTATGAAGTGTCATAAGTGTAACTTGCTCTTGTGGCTCATCCATTTCGTCTATATCACTTGTAAGTGATATGCTCTCTAAGAAACTTCCTAAATCGTTTTCCGCTTCCTCTTCAAATTCAACTGTTACTGTTATAAATTCCTCTAAGTTCTCTATCCTATTCTCCGCTTCTTTCGTGTTTTCGAGTTCCAATGCCTTTACATATCCTGTGCTTTTTAGTATTTCCTCTGTAAGTTCTGATACTGTAAGTTCATTTGATTTTTTTACTAACTCATCTATTACTTGTACAAATTCACGTGTATTTGCATAAACTCTATTTAACCCATAAGATGCAGAATCTTTTATTATGTCATACATTGATTTATTTTCTTGATTTGCAATTTCTGCTATTTTATCTAAGCTTGTTTTGCCTATACCTCTTTTTGGCTCATTTATTATTCTTGTTAAACTTAAATTATCTTTTGTGTTATATACAAGCCTTAAATATGCTAGTATGTCTTTAATTTCTTTTCTTTCATAGAATTTTAGACCACCTATGATTTTATATGGTATATCTTCTCTTTGCAAAATTGTTTCAAGTACACGTGATTGTGTATTCATCCTATATAAAATAGCAAAATCTGAATACTTAAGGTATTCTTCTCTTTTTAAATGTTCTATTTGTTCTACTATATATGTTGCTTCTTCATATTCATTATTTGCAAGATGTGCTGTAACTCTACTACCTTCTTCGTTTTCTGTCCATAGTTTTTTCTCGTATTTTACTTCATTATTTTTGATTACCGCATTTGCTACATTTAATATATTCTTTGTGCAACGATAGTTTTGTTCTAGTTTTATTATCTTTGTTCCTGGAAAATCTTTTTCAAAATTTAAGATATTTTTTATATCTGCCCCTCTAAATGAATATATTCCTTGGTCATTATCTCCAACTACAGTTATATTTCCATTTCTTGCAGAAAGTAGTGATATTAGCATAAATTGTGCTTTGTTTGTATCCTGATATTCATCTACTAATACATATTTGAATTTATCTGAATAATATTCTAATGCGTCTGGTTCTTGTAATAAAATTTTTATTGTATAATTTATTATATCATCAAAATCTAGTGCGTTGTTTTCCTTTAGTTTTCTTTGATATAGGCTATACACTTTTGCAATTACTTCTTTTCTAATTTCATTATTTGTTCTTTTAGCATATTCTTCTGGCTCTAACATATCATTTTTTGCATTGCTTATTTCGTACATAATGCTTCTGTCCGTATACATTTTATCATCTATATTTAATTCTTTCATGCATTCTTTTACTATGCTTTTTTGGTCTGTTGTGTCAAATATTACAAATGATGTTGTAAATCCTATTCTATCTATATATTTCCTAAGCATTCTAACGCATATTGCGTGGAATGTTCCTATCCACATATCGTTTGCCACATCTCCTAGTAGTTTTGCTACTCTGTCTTTCATTTCGTTTGCTGCTTTATTTGTAAATGTTATTGCAAGTATATTCCAAGGTTTTACTCCATTTTCTCCTATCAAATATGCTATTTTATGTGTTAATACTTTTGTCTTTCCGTGATCCTGCTCCTGCAATTACAAGACATGGTCCGTCTACTGCAAGTACTGCTTCTTTTTGCTTGTTATTTAGTCCTTCTAATATATCCATTTGATTTTTCTCTCCTCTTATATTATGTTTAATACATGTTTATACTTTTGTGGTTCTTGATCCTCTATTTTGTATGCTTCTTGTACGTGTCTTATTATTTCATCTTGTTCTATTTCTTTATTTAGATAAATATACGCAAGTGTTTCTCCTTCGTCTACTTTATCTCCTATCTTCTTTTCTAAAACTATTCCGTGATGTATGGTCTATCGTGTCTTCTTTCTTCATTCTTCCTGCTCCAAGTAATAGTGCTGTTTTTCCTATTTTTTCTGCATCTAATTCTGTAACATAGCCTTTTTTTGTTGATAAAACTTCTAATTTGTATTTTGCCTTTGGAATGTTAGATAGGTAGGTAACATCTCCATATTGCCTCTTTATTAATTCAACAAATTTGTTATATGCACTACCATTATGTATTTGCTCTAGTGCCATTTGTTTATTTTTCTCTAAGTCACAACTAATTCCTGCTAATTTTATTATTTGTGCAGAAATTTCTAGTACGACCTCTTTTACATCTTCTTCCATTTCTCCTTTTAGTGCTCTTACTGCTTCTTCTACTTCTAGGGAATTCCCTACGCTTTTTCCTATCGGCTGTTCCATATTTGTGATGACGCAAACTGTCTCTATTCCAGCGAGCTTACCTATTTCTGACATTACTTTGCTAAGCTCCTCTGCTTGTTTCCTTGTCTTCATAAAAGCACCTTTTCCACATGTAACTTCTAAAACAATTTTATTTGCTCCTGCTGCAATTTTCTTACTCATTATGCTTGATGCTATAAGTGGAATACTCTCTGTGCATGAAATTAAATCTCTTAATGCATATATTTTTTTATCTGCTGGTGCTAAGTCTTTTGTCTGTCCAATTAGGCTTATTCCTATTTCTTTTATATTCTTTTTAAATTCTTCTAGGTCTATATCTGTTCTATATCCTGGTATTGATTCTAATTTATCAATAGTCCCTCCTGTTATTCCTAGTCCTCTTCCTGACATTTTTGCAACTGGTATACCAAGTGATGCTATAATTGGCATTACTATTAATGTGATTTTATCTCCTACCCCTCCACTTGAATGTTTATCTATTATTGTGTCTGAAATATCATGTAAATCTAATATTTGTCCTGAATTTGCCATAGCTAGTGTTAGATTTTTTGTTTCTTCATAATTCATTCCATTTATGTATATTGCCATAATTAATGCTGCTGCTTGATAATCTGTTATATTTCCATTTGTATATTCAGTTATAAAATATTCTATTTCTTGTTTATCTAAAATTTGTTTATCTCTCTTTTTTGCAATTATTTCTTTTATGTTCATTTTGACACCTCCAGTATTTTGAATTATATAACATATTAATAAAAAAAACTAGCGAACAAAAGAAAAAAGCTTGAACTTATTTTTAAGTTCAAAGCTTTTTATTATTATACATTATTTTCACTTTCTTCCATCCACTCATTTACCATATCTTTTAATTCATCCGCTACACTATGTACATAATTTGTTGTGTTTTCAAATATTCTATTTTCTTCTATTGCCTGTTTTGAATAGTCATAAGATCCTTGCACTGCTGTTCTAATTATTTTTGCTTTATATGCCGAGACTATAACCATAACAGCCAGAATCAATAATACCATAACTGTTATTATTAGAGATATTAATGAAATTCCGTGCTCTCTTGTTTTCGTGCTCTTCATATGTTTTCCTCCTTTGGTTTATTCCCAGATTTTTCTTATGTTCTTTTTTATTATATATTTACTAATCTTTTTTGTCAATATTTTTAGATGAACGATAATTAATTATTTTTGACATAATTATTCTTGCATGATATAATTAATGTATATTTGTAAAAGAGGTAATTTATATGGATAAAGAATTATATGAATTAATGCAAGAACTTCTTGAAGAAAAAAGGACAAAATTTACTAAGGATATTGAATATCTAGGTACAGTCTCTTCTGATGAAGTAAGTAAAACTGGAAAAGCAACAATTACTACTGACATTTTTATGATTGTTGATGAGATGCCTGATGGTTCTGTTGCTCAGAAGTTCTATGATGGAGATAAGAATTTTATAGCTGGCCGTAATGTAGAACATGATAGAGATAGTGAGATTTATCTAGCTAATAACTTTAAAGCTGATAGAGATTTCTTAACTCAAATTGAGAATCTTGCTAATGATAATCAAGGTATTTCTTTAAATGAATATGATGCATTATTGGAAAAGGTCGCAAGGGAACTTGGAGTTGATAAATCTGAGATTAGCAACCTTCGCATAAGTGATTTAAAGCAAAAAGTTGATGCTATAGAGAAAAAGAAAGAGAATGAGCCAAAACTTACTTTAGATGAAGATAATGAAGAGAATAAAGAACAAGATAAAGAGCAAGTTGCTAAGCAAAATAGGGAAGCTCTTGTTAATATGTCTTCTAAAAAACAAGAAATTGATTTAAGCCAAAAGATTGATGATAAACATTCTTTATATGAGGTTATGGGTGTTCCAGAAGGTACTATTATGCTTACTGTTCATAAAGATG
>CANRCJ010000073.1 GCA_947629105.1 uncultured Clostridia bacterium
AAAATATAAAAATATAAAAGAAAGGATATGTTTATAAAATTTATGTTAAATAAACCTTATAAACATATTATACGAGGAAAATAGTATGCTAGGTAAACACACAAAGGAAGCTTTAACAATTAAACAACTGGAGGAAACAATTAAGTTAAAAGATAAGGAGATTAAAGATATTAAAACAGAATGTGCAGATAATTTTAAAAAGATTAGAGATTTATGCTTCATTAATGATTATGGAAATAGTAAGTCTAAAACTAATAGGATATATGAAATTGCATCAGATAATTTTAATTTACTTTTAAATGATTTGCTAGATTATGACAATGAAATGAAAACGAGCAAAATAATAGAACTACCAACTACCTGCAAAAGTAATAAATAGTTCTATAAAAAACACATATAAAAGGTTTTCTATTAATATTTTATCAAAAAATTTTATAGAAATCAAGGAAAACGGAGGAAAAATATATGGAAATACGTTCTAAAATTAATAAAACTGAAGAAGAGTTAGATGTAGAAATAAAGAATATATTTAGAAGTCTAGAATTTAAATCATATTATAAAGGTTATGGTATGTGGATAACTGCAATACTATACGTTGCTAGTAGTGTAAATAAAGGAGAAACTAACATAAAAATGATGAATGTTTACAAATTTGTTTCTAAAAAATATCATTCATCATTATATCAAGCTGAAAGAGATATGAGATATGTCTTGGAAAAAGCAGGAAAAGAACGAATAAAAGAAATTTTTAATGTATCATACAAGATAAGCAACATTTCATTTTTAAATCTTATTATAGAAAAAATCACGAATCAAAATGATAATTATTGTTAGCAAAAGAATATAAGAAAGGAGACATAAGAAGTGGATTATATAAAACAACTCAATGAATTCTATTCTACATTAGATTACAAGCCATTATCAAGTAATGCAATAGCAGTATATCACATCTTGATGAATATTGCTAGCAAAGTAAGATGGGCTAATGAGTTCAAAGTAGCTAATAGTGTTCTAATGAGCAAATGTAATTTAACTCTGTCAGCAGTTCAAAGAGCAAGAGCAGAGCTAATTAATAATGATTATATAGTATACAAGAAGCGGAAAAAATCAAAATATAGTTTCAAAATATTCTATAGTTCAATTGAATAATGAGCAGGCACATAAACAAGCACTTGAACAAGCGGACGAACAAGCAGACGAGCAAGCAACAGAACAGACAAGCGAACACATTATAATAAAATTAAATACTTTTTATAATTTTATAAATAAAGAAGAAGCAAAATTTGAAGGAATTCATCCAACGGACAGAAAAGATTTAATAAATATTTTGAAAGCAAATGATTTATATGTTTATCCAGAATCAGAAGCTATTTTGCAAGAGACTAATAGATTAAATGAGTTCAAAATCTATTATTGGGTTATAAAAGAAATCTATTTTAGTCCTTATAAGGGATATATACGAAAATTAAAAATAGAAAAGATACAAATGTTATATTTGCAGTCTATTAAGTATGTGATGTTAAGGAAAAAAGAAAATTATACATTGCTTGACATAATGAATTATTTAATTAAAAGTATTGAATTGGAAGCGGAAAGTGTTTTGAATTATGCAACATAGTAGAGTGCATAAGAAAAAATAGAATAAGAGGAGGGCAAAATGGCATTTAAGTTATATGAAGTATTTGGAAGAGTCGATGTACCAATATATGTAAAAATGAAAGAAAAGCCAAAGGAAGCAAGGCATTTAATAAGATATAAAGCAGAAAAAGATTATAAATACTACAAATGTGATTATTGCGGAGAAGAAATTAAGATCATGGATAACAGACAAGAAATGACTGGAGGAATTGACGTGCTGCCAAGTACATTAACAAAAACAAAGGAAATAAAAGTAGCATTGCATAATAAATGCTTGAAATTGTTATTAAAGGAATTAGAAAAGGAGAAGAAAGAACAATGATGTATGAATTTGAAATGCTTGGAAGTATAGTTGGAAAAGCAAGACCAAGAATGAATACTAGAACAGGTAAAGCATATACTCCAACAAAAACAAAATTGTATGAATATGGTTTGAGACAGTGGTTTTGTATGAATTATCCAAATTTTAAACCGATAGAAGGAAGAATAAAAGTTTCAATTATTGCCTATTTTGAAATTCCTAAAAGTACAAGCAAGAAAAAGGAAGCGGAAATGTTAAAAGGAAATATAAGTCCAACCAAAAAGCCAGATATAGATAATATTATAAAAATTGTACTAGATGGAATGAATAAATTTGCTTTTAAAGATGATACGCAGGTAACAAAATTAGAAATAGAAAAGAAATACGATATAACCCCTAGAGTGTATGTGAAAATAGAGGAATGTTAGGAGTTTAGAAATGAGCAAAATAATAATTTATGATAATAAAAACATTTTAATTGCTGATTTAGATAGAACAGAAAGTAGAAAATTAAGACATGATTTTGATATTGCGAGTAATACTCAAAAAGGTCAATGTAGTGTATTTGAAAATGAATATAGAGCAATATTCAAAAAATATAAAATAATACATAGTATATCTCTAAAAAAGCAATTAAAGAAAATAGAAAAAATATTTAAGTACCATAAGGAGGGCTAATTTTATGGATGAGCAAGATTATATCGAATTAAATACATTATTAGCAAAGTTAAGAGTAGTGTGTTTTTACAAAATAGGAAATCCTAAAACAAGTACACCGGATAGAGAACGAAATTATAGGCTAGTGAGAAATATTGATAACATAAGAAGGCAAATGCCGCTAAAAATAGAAGATGGCACAATATTGATAAAAAAGAAGGAGGAAAAGCAATGATAATAGTTAGCCAAGATAAGAAAAAAGCAGTACAATTCAATAACAAAGTAGATATTGATTATGATTGTACTTATGATGCTATTCTAAAGAAAACTGAAAAATTTTGGATAGTTTTTATTGATTGTGAAGATATAGCACATTATAAAACAGAAGAAAGAGCAAAAGAAGTATTTCAGGAAATAATAAATGAATATAAAAAGTATGCAACAATACAAAGTCCTAAAATTGGGATAATAGAAGCTTTTATTTTACCAAAAGTATATGAAATGCCAGAGGAATAACTTATGCGTGAATTAAGAGGAATATGTAAAAGAGCATTAGAGCATAACCTTTGTCTTGGATGTAACAAGTTGGAGCTTCCAAATTTCGTAGGACAAGAAAAATGCAATTTAGTAAAAGATCCAAGGCAGAGATGTAAAGAAATATTAGGTATACAGGAGAAAATTGAGTTATGAAATATTATGACGATAGTCAAGTAACTGTATTGCTAGTGCAAAAAGATTATGGGAAAGAGGATAAAGTAATAATAGAACTAGAAGAAATATAAAATGATAAATTTAGTTTATAGAGAAATGGAGGAAAAATGAAAAATATAGAAGAAATAAAAAGCACATCAGGAATGGTAATCAAAAAAGAAGGTCCAGATGGTTTTGGAGGAACAGTATTTCCAATTGAATATAAAAATGGAAAATTAAAAGTTATAAATAATATTGAGGAAGCATTACATTTTATATTTAGTTGGGGATGTGGATTTGAACATTTAAGTGTTTCGACACCAATAAAAACACCAACTTGGGAACAAATGTGTAAAATGAAAGACATATTTTGGAATGAAGGTGAATGCTGTATGCAATTGTATCCAAAGAAAGAAGATTATGTTGATAATATGAAATATTGCTTACATATTTGGAAGCCAATTGATAAAGAAATACCAACACCACCAAGCATTATGGTAGGATTTAGAAAAGGAAAAGAATCAGAAGATATGATGCAAATATTAGAATTTTATGAAGAAATGCCTAAATGGGAAAGAAGGTAATCAAAATGTTAATATTACCAATAAAAAAGAAATGGTTTGATATGATACGAAGTGGAGAAAAGAAAGAAGAATATAGAGAAATAAAGCCATATTGGACAAGTAGATTAATGAAGAATGGTTATCCTAATACAATTATATTAAGAAATGGATATAGGAAAGATAGTCCTAAAATTAAATGCAGATGTAGATTAAGTATAGGACTAGGCAAAGAAGAATGGGGAGCTGAACCAGGAAAACAATATTATATTTTAGAAATTTTGGAG
This sequence comes from uncultured Clostridia bacterium, assembly GCA_947629105.1. Classification (GTDB taxonomy): domain Bacteria; phylum Bacillota; class Clostridia; order TANB77; family CAG-508; genus JAAWPK01. Next base: position 4,134 of record CANRCJ010000073.1, read on the forward strand.
GTGCATGATGAGCAAAGCAGATGAGATAACAAAAGAAGATTATGTTTTAACTAATATAAATTTAGAAGGTTATTATGTAATTAAATTAAAAGAAAGTAATTCATACAAAATATATAAAGAAGGTAGTAGATATTATATATTAAAAGATAATAAGAAGGTATATTTAGATAAACAAGTACAGAATTTGGTATTAAGTAGTATCAGAGAATATGAGAGGTATGGTATATGAGTAAAGAAGAAATAGAAAACGAAGAAGAATTATTAAAAAGGATAAGCAAAGAACAATACGAAGATGAATGGTTTATAGAAAAAGCAATATTAAGTTATAAAGCTCAAAAGGAAAAGACATACACATTTTTTAGAGATGATGATGCAAAAGATTTATTAAAAAAATATAATTGGTGTCAAAGACCATGTGGTAGTAATATGAGTTTAGATAGATTTGTAATAAATGGAGAAATTGAAGGATATATGAGTGAAAGTCTAGCTGAAAATTTTGGATTAGTACAAGTTGATTTAAACGAATTTATACATAAATTTGTAAAATTAATAATAAAGGAAAATTTGTTATTAAAAAATAAAATAAACCGACTAGAGCAAGAAAATAATAAGCTAAATAAGATTATTGATGAAATGGCAAATCATATAGCAAATTGGGATGTAGAAGAAGATATATGTGCAAAAGTAGAAAAACCACTTTGTAATACTGAAACTGCTGTACCAGTAAGTTATTGTATTGAATGTGTAAAACAATATTTTGAAGAGAAAGTAGAGGTAGAAAATAATCATGTATTTAGTTATAAAAGAAACTCAATCTGATAATAAATTTAATCAAATACCTTTAAGGCTTTATGAAGATGTATATAAAGCGTATGATTTTGTTCAAAATTATATATCTGAAAGTTCAGGAAAATATGATGCAAAAAATATAATATCAAATGATATAAATAAAAGATATATTATAAATCAAAGATGGTTTTTAAAATATAAAAATGGTAAAAGAGATACATTAAAAATAAAATATTTTAAAGTATTTTGAAAAGAAAGTAGAGGAAAAGTAAATGGCAATATATATATTAATATTTATAATAAGTTTCTACTTAGGATTCTTATGTGCATACTATGCAGCAAAAAATGATATTAAAAATGTAAAAAATTTAGAAGAACTAAAAATAATGTATTATGTTAAGGAGGAAAAATAAATGGATATAAGAGTAGGAGATAAAATAACACTAGATTGTATGGGAGATGTAAAAACTATAATAATAACTACTGAACAGCAAATAGAACAAATAAAAGAAAACGTTACAACTTATACAAATAAAATATTAAAAATAGAACGACCAAAATATGAAGTAGTAGAAGAAAAGAAAGAATTATTGACAGAGGAAGAAAAAGAATTTTT
>CANRCJ010000074.1 GCA_947629105.1 uncultured Clostridia bacterium
CACATATTTTTCATTTGTTTCTGGGTCTAAATATGTTAAATCTTGTTTTGAATGTTCCATATGTCTTGACAAATCATAATCTGTTCTATCAGCAATTCCCCATAATTCTCCCCATCCAAATGGGAATAAAAATTCTATGTCTGTTGTAGCAGCACTATAAAATACTAATTCCTCTTTTGAATGGTCTCTTAATCTAATATTATCTTCTTTTATTCCTAAATTAATTAAAAAGTTTTTGCAGTATTCTTTCCAGTATGCATGCCATTCTAAATCAGTTCCTGGTTTGCAGAAAAATTCAAGTTCCATTTGCTCAAATTCTCTAGTTCTAAATGTAAAGTTTCCAGGTGTTATTTCGTTTCTGAATGCTTTACCTATTTGTGCAATTCCCATAGGTAATTTTTTTCTACTTGTTCTTAGAACATTTTTGAAGTTTACAAATATTCCTTGAGCTGTCTCTGGTCTTAAATATAACTGTGTTGTAGTATCTTCTGTTACACCTTGGAATGTTTTAAACATCAAATTAAATTTACGTATATCTGTGAAATTTTCTTTACCACAGTTTGGGCACACTATATGATGTTCACTAATATAGTTTAACATTTTTTCATCAGGCCAACCATCTACGACTTCATCACATTTATGCTCATGCATCCATTCTTCTATAAGCTTATCTGCTCTGTGTCTTGTTTTACATTCTTTGCAGTCTATAAGTGGATCACTAAATCCTCCTACGTGTCCTGAGGCAACCCATGTCTCTGGATTCATAAGTATAGCTGAATCAAGTCCTACATTATATTTACTTTCTTGTATAAATTTCTTTCTCCATGCATTTTTTATATTATTTTTTAGTTCAACTCCAAGAGGTCCATAATCCCATGCATTTGCAAGTCCTCCATATATTTCAGACCCAGCATATACATATCCTCTTGCTTTACATAGATTAACTATCGTATCCATTTGTTCTAACATGTATGTGTTTTCCTCCTATTTTTTCTTTTTTGAAACTAACTTATTGCGTTCTTCATTTAGGTATATAGTTTCTCCTAGTAAGCTTAACAAATATATTAATAGTCCTAATGGAATAGTAAATTCATTTACTGGTATTCTACATATTGCAATTATACTTACATATAGTGCTCCTATAACTATTATTGTTACTGCTGGTTCTACTAATGCTTTAACAATTCCGAGCTTTCTAAATGCAACTACATAATATATTAAAGCAATGGCAAACGTTACAATAACAGGTAATATATATACTTTAACTAAATCGTATACACTAGATGCAGGTGTCTCAACAACAACCATATTATCTATATCTTCTGCTATTTCGTATTTTTCTTTTAGTTGTTTTTCCATATTCTCTAGATTTTCATCTGATATTCCTTTTGCTTTAATAGAAATTGTGTCTTCAAATTCATCTATATAGCTCATTTCGTATTTTCCATCAAAGTTATCTTTTACTATTTGTTCTATATCATTAAGGTCATACTTATTCTTCTGTACCCTGAATATTCAAATCCTAAATTGAATTTAAGAGTAAATGCCATAATTATACCAACTAAAATAATTACTAAAGATATTCCCAATACTATTAGTTTTTTCTTCATTTCTACCTTTCCTTTCTATTTATTTATTGTAATTAGCATGCTTCTCATAAATACTAAATTTGCTATTATCAAACTTATTAATCCATAGAATAAAGTCATTCCCATTGAATATATTGGTAATTGTGCCATAAATGTGAATACTATTGCAATTATTAAAAGTATTATAATTACATCTAATTTGTTTAAATATGTTCTTAAAGTTGCTTTTGCAACATTTTCATAACTATTATCTTCTTTAATGCTTTTTAATATCTTTACCATGAAATATGTGTCTATTGCAATAAGGGTAAGCATTGCTACAATTCCACTAAGTGATATTGTTGTTCCTGTATACCTTAAAAGTAATAATGTTATTGCAATTCCAGATATAAATGATAGTGAAGCAATTACACCATTTAATTTAAATCTTATTACCATATACAATATAACTGCTACACATATTATTACCATTACTGCTATTACTTTGTATATTGCATTCATTCCTAATGAACTTGCCATGTACTCACTTGAATCCATTTTATAAGTTAAAGGCATTACATCATTGTTTAATAACATTTCATATAACTGTCCTTGTGACATATAGTTATATAATGTTTCTCCATCTGATCCTGATCCTATTGTAAGGGTAAGTTCTCCTGTTGTTATTTCTTCTGAGAAATATGTTGATATAACTTCTGTTCCTTCTATTATCATTGTTGCCTTAGGTTTGGTATCGTCTTCTTCGCCTGTTTCTGGGTTTATTTCTCCAATGTATTTTTTACTAATTTCAGCTAGTTTTTTTGTACCCTCATCATTAAATTTTATTGTGAAGTATACATTTAATGAACCTAATCCTGAGTTTCCATAGAAAAGTGATGTATCTTTTATGTCTGATTTTTCCATTAATACTTCTTTAGTCTCTGAATCAATCATTGAGAAATCGCCTTTGTATAGTGGGTATCTAAGTATTTGGTCTGTATTTAAATTATCAGTTATTTCTACAAGTATATTACCATTTTGTTCATCTAATCTAATGCTGTATTCTGATACACCAATGCTTTTAAATCTTCCTTCAAATATTTCTTTTGACTTTTTATAATTTTCAGTAGTTAAACTTTCTTCTGAATTTATTTTTACCTTTTCTTTTTTATATTCTTCTTCATTTGCGCCTTCTGGAATTTCATCTACTTCTTTTCCATCTTTGTCATAGATTTTTTCTTCTTCATCTGTGTTTACTTTGAAGCTAGCTACTCTACTTCCTACAAGTTCTTTTGATAATTTAAAATCTGGTAAAACACTATCATACACTACCAAATTCTTTGTATAAACTCCTCCAAATGAAATTAATGATATTAGTAATATTATTAGTATGAATAAAGCAATTTTAAGTTTCTTCTCCAATTTTTTCACATTCCTTTCTCTTATAATAATTTTGTACCGTTGATTATTAATTCAAACCATATTCTTAGGTACTTTGCTGCATATTTGCTCATTATCGTTCTATCTATAAATATTTCAAAATAGTCAAGTACTGGGCAAAGCTCTGTGTCAATTTGTAATTTTAAAGTAACTTTTCTTTCTTCTTTATTAATTATAAGATTTGCATCAGTAACCGCATAATTAACTCTATCGTGTTTATCAAATGTTCCGAGATTTGTATTAACAACTCTATCCCTATGAACGTCGGATTTATCAGCAAGTATAAGTGCTGCTGAAATATCACTTACCGCTGTTCCTGTTTCTTCATCATGATTTCCTATCGCCATCATAATTTCTGTTCTATCATTAACGTTCATTCCCATATCTTTTAGAATGTCATATGCAAGTAGTGCTCCAGAATGGGCATGATCTTTTCTATTTACGCAATTTCCTATATCATGTAAATACCCTGCAATTTTTGCAAGTTCGACTCTTTCTTTTGGATAATCCAAAGCTTCTAATATTTCTCCTGCTCTTTGAGATACAATTCCGACATGCCTCATAGAATGCTCTGTATATCCTAAGCTATTAAGCTGTTTTTGTGCTCCTTGTACAAGAGCTTGTACTTCTTCATTATTCACAACGTCTTCTAAAGTTATCATTTAAAGATTCCTCCATATACTTTAGCATTTTATAATAAATTTGTAAAAATTTCAACATATATTTGAAAATATTTAAAAGTTCTCTAGAATAATATCTAGAGAACTTAATATATACTTATTCTTATCCTATTTTGCGATTGATATACTAAGCACTTTGTATTTAGCAACTCCATCAGGTATTTGTACTTCAACTATTTGATTCTTTTTAGCTCCTATAAGTGCTAAACCAATAGGTGATTCATTTGAAATTTTATTTTGTGCTAGGTCAACTTCTGTTGAACCAACAATAGTATATTCAAAATCTTCATCAAATTCCAAGTCCTTTATTTTAACTGTATTTCCAACTTGAACAGTTTTTGTATCTATTTCAGATTCATTTATAATCTTTGCATATCTTAATTTATTCTCAAGGTCTGCAATCTTTATTTCATTTTGAGCTTGTGCATTTTTTGCTTCATCATATTCAGAATTTTCTGATAAGTCTCCAAATCCTAAGGCAATCTTTATTCTTTCAGCAATTTCTGTTCTTTTTTCTGTTTTTAAATATTCTAATTCCTTTTCGATATTATCATATCCTTCTTGTGTTAAAAGTATCTCTTTATTTCCCATTTTTGTTACCTCCGTACTCGTAAAATAACTTGATTATTTTATATATTACGCTAATAATTTTGGTTTGTCAAGGCTTTTTTAAATTATTTTTAAGCTAATTTAGTAAGCCTTACATTGTCGATTTGTAGCTGTTTTTTAATATTTGCATAAGTATCTTTTCTATATATATAACTCTCATATAAAATATTTGAATCAAACTCATTTTTCATATCTTCGTTTTCAAAGTTTTCTCCGTTATATGATATTTCATAATTATTTATATTTTTTCCATTAAATTCACTATTTTGAAAATTTACCTTTTCTTTAATGTTTATTATTGTTGCATATTTATCAATATTATATTCTTCTAATTTTTCTTTATTAAAATCAAAATTAATTATTATATCTACACTTACTAAACTTTTATTTTTATTATTTGTTATTTGAATTGCTATACCTTCCTTTTGGTATAACTCCTTTTCTATATATGAGTATCTGTTTATATCTTTAGTTACTATTTTCAGGACTTTTATCCTTCTTGCAATTTCTACGAGCTGTTTCAAAATTATTTCATCTATTTTATCTATAAGTATTGCAACAGTCAGAGTCTCTATCTCTTTACCACTTTCTTTTGATAAATATTCTAATATTTCTAGAAGTAAAAATTTGAATAACCATCTTCCATTTAAGATACTTAGTCCATAACTACTTATCTCTTCATTTAACTCCTCATTTTCTTCTAGATTTTTACTAAGTGCAATCACTATTTCTTCTTTTCTATTCATTTTATAGAGTTTTTTTGCAATTCTTTTTAGTTTTCTTTTGTTTAGTTCTTCTTTAGTATTTATATATACTGTTCTCAAATAACATCACCTGAACATAATTTTTATTAATTATATTCAGGTTTTATTTTATTTATTATCTTTTAACTCTATTTTTATATGGATATCTCTAAGTTGTTCTTCTGTTGCATTTCCAGGTGCTCCCATAAGTAAGTCTTGAGCTTTACTATTTTTTGGGAATGCAATTATAGACCTTATATTTTCTTCATCCATTAAAAGCATTATCATTCTATCAACTCCTGGTGCCATTCCTGCATGAGGTGGTGCACCATATTGGAATGCATTGAATAAGGCTGAGAACTTTTCTTCAATTACTTCTTTTGAGTAGCCAGCTATGCTAAATGCTTTTACCATAAGTTCTGGATCATGATTTCTAACTGCTCCTGATGAAAGTTCTATTCCGTTGCATACTAAATC
>CANRCJ010000075.1 GCA_947629105.1 uncultured Clostridia bacterium
TACGAAGGTATAGCCATTCCTCCATCTTCTGTATATATAACTTCTGTTTTTGTTGGAGGTGGATTATATTTTTGTATACTGTATTTCATCCTTGAATAGTTATATTTTAAATCATTTTTATCTGTTATTTTGAATTCAATTTGTCTATTATTACTTTTACTGTTATTTATAGAAATTGAAATATTGTCCTTTGAGCTATATGCTTTAACAAATATATCTCTTGGTATTTCTACACTGCTTTCATCTTTTAAAATTTCTATATTGTCAGCAACTGGTTCATATCCATCAATTGCATTTCCGTTCTTACGATAATGAAAAGTTACTAATACCTCTTGTTTTTGCTTTAAATTTAGCTTATTTTCTGTCTCATAGTAAAAAAATTCTACATTTCTATATTCTTTCTTTGAGGATATTGGCATTGATATTGGCATTATAGTTAAGTTATCCTTTTCTGGTCTTACTACTACTCCTTTTGCCTTAAAAGTTCCTTCATAGCTAATAACTGCCGCCATATCTTCATGAAAATCATCTTGCATGCTATTTTCTTGTCCATTTTTTCTGTTCATATATACAAAACCTAGTGTTAATACTAGCAATAAAATTATTATGATAAGTACAGATCCTATTATTTTTTTGTTCATATTCATCCCCTCCTAACGTAAATATTTTATCATTGATATAGAAAAAAGACAAGAAATCTTAATAATTTCAAGTCTTTTGTTTATTTAATTTGTTAATCACATATAACAGCAACTCTAAATCCAAAATGTGCATAAGGTAAGCCATCTGTATAGGCATACGCAAATAATCCAGATTTTGAGGCATAACTATATCCGTCCACCACGAGGGAAGAATGGGCTTTCACTTCCGTGGGAAGCTTGAAAAGTCAGAATTCCATCCGGTTATTATCTGATCCAACTGTTGATGTCTCTAGAACAGCATCTCCGTATCCATATGTTCCTTTTGATTCATCTGCAAATTGTTTGTATTTTGAATAAGAACCAGCACGATCTGAAGCAGGATTATTTCCATAAGGATATACTGTTGCATATTTAGTGCTATATCCACTTTTATTATATCCTTCTGGATCTGCCGTTGTATTTGTAAATGAGCTTCCATTATTTAAGAAATTACTCTTGGTATTTCCACAAGAAATATATGCAGATACTGAATCCCAAATACATCCATTTAAATCATACACACCTGTTATATTTCCTGTACTACTTCCATTTACTCCTGTTGTTTTTTCATAATATGGCTTTACACTACTAATTGAATCTGTTGCGTCAGTACTTGCTCCTCCTCCGTATACACCAGTTATTGCAGATGTAAATGGAGTAGTTTTGATAGTATAATAATTATTTATATACACCTCATTCATATTAGTTGAATTTCCACTTCTGCCATACTTACTTTGTGTTAAATATACTACAGCTCCCCATTCACTATTTTTTAACAAATGACTATCTGCTGAATATGTTAAGTTATAAAAATCAGTTGCATTTTCTATTTCTCTTGATATAGTATACATATCTCCTATACTAATATTGTTATATGCGTATGTTAATGGTAAGAAAACAGGATATGAGATTTTTTCATTATCACTTTCACTTGATTTAGCTGTAAGATTCTGATTTAGTGGGTTTGTGTTATACTCTTTATTAAAACATGTATAATGTTTATCTGAATAAACTACATCATCATCTGCATTTGAAATTGCTGTCGTTAAGCTTCCGTTTCCATTATCTGTTATTGTATTCTTTTGGTATCCTGCTGGATATTTGGCAACCCAAAATCCTGATATCTCTGCATCCCATTCTCCATTTTTAAAGTTATTATTTCTTCCGTCCTGAAATGCTGGATGTATTTTATATCCTTCATCTGCTTTAGTTGTACTTGTTGGAATGAATTTTACTTCTATAGATTTATCACTATTTATTTTGTATTCATACCTTGGTATCCATACCCAATAGCCTGTTATGTTTCCGTCATTATCTTTCGTTATAGCATTTGCCCATTGTTTTTTATCATAATCATACCATGTATCATCTGGATATCTATATTCTACAACATCTCCGTTATCCTCAAATTTTACAGCTATCATTCCAGTTCTTAAATCTGGTATATTTACCTTTTTTACTTCATCATAGCTTCCATTTTCTGGTATATTACCCATCATAACCTTTATTTTATGTGCAACATCATCTATATATTCAGTTGTTTCATTTAGTATCTTATTTTCTTCGATTGCTTGTGTTGCATATTCTTTTGCGCCTTCAGTGCCCATTTTAATTATTCCTGAATTATATGCAGCACCTATTGTTATTACTGAAAGTATTACTAATACTATGATTGTAATTATTAGTGCCATTAGAGTTATTCCCTGTTCTCTTTTTATCATTTGATTCCTCCTATTAAATAAATTTATTTAACCATTAAAACATAACCAGAAGAAACATCACCATTCCATGGTTTTGCAAGCTTTGCTTTTGATAAAGGAATTTCTACCAATGGTCTGATAGCAAATTTTTGCTCTTGTGCAACATTATCTGAGCCATACAATGTTTGCCAACTAAGTCCATTGGTTCTAATATATCCCACGTCAAAATGAGGAACATTACTGCTTAGTAAAACACAACGTGAAGCAAAGAAATAACTTGGAAGTGCCGTGCTTGTAGTGTTTTCTTTATAAAATATTAAACTTTTATATGTACTACTCACAATACCAGTAGATTGATAATAATTACTATGCCATTTTAGAGAAGTTGCTTTTGTGCTTCCTGTTACAAGATTAGTTTGATCACTTTGATTTAGTAATCCCTTTCCGAATCCTTGTCCATCAATATTTGAACTTATCTCTTGTGCAAATATATTTGGATAATACGTATGTGTTGGTGTAACAGGTGCTGCTTCGTCTCCATATTTGCCGTATAATTGATTACTAAACGTAGTCTTATCATAATTTGAAACATTATATACATCTAATTCATTAATACTTCTAGCTGTTGCACCAAAGTCTGAATTACTATACAATTTATTACATGCATCATTTAATAAATATACTGCATTGTTGTATCCATCTGCACCTTTTAATGTAAATCCATTATTTACTACATTTGTTGGTATTAATGTAATATAGTCTTTGTCGATTTTGAATATTCTCCATTTTGTACTTGTATCTGTTGTATAGCTTTTATCTTCATTAATTCCTGTATATCTTTTTTCTGCGACATAAGTTGCAGTTTTTGGTGTGTAATTTACATAGTCTCCTGGTTTTGGTTTATCCTTTACATCAAGACTCCATGGGTCTTCCTTAGTTCCCGAACCTGTTTCAGCAAAATTTACATATTCTAATGGAATCTCAACCATAGGACGAAGGGCATAAGATCCCCCGTTCGCATAGTTATTCGAAATGTATACACCGCTTAGTACTAAGCTCGCCACTAATAACAACTGGTAGACGGAAAACTGCATATTTGGGTTCACAACGAACCGTACGGGAAGCTAGCCAATAGTCGTTCATATTTGTAGTTGTGCTTCCTTCCGCATATCGTAAAAGACTTAAGTATATATCACTCATGTATGTTGAACTCATGGTGTAGCTGTACTCTGTTTGTTTTGCAGTTATACTTGAACCTTTATCCAAACCATAATACATTGACGTCTGCTCACTTTGCTCTAACGTTCCTTCGCTTCCGCTATTCACCTTCTGTCCTCTCATGTTAACAAATATATTTGGATAATATGCTATACTTTCACTATATAGCTTCTTACCTCCATATTCTCCATATTTTTCATATGTACTTGGGTCGAAGCGAGATACCTTCTCTATATCTTCTATCTTTATACTTCTCGCTGTTGCATTCATCTCATAATTACTATATAACTTCTTGCAAGTATAATTTAATAAATACACTGCATTGTTGTATCCATCTGCACCTTGTAAGTATAAGTTAGGATTAACGACATTGCTTGATATTAGTGTTAATGTCTTATCGTCTATTGAATAAATCCTCCATTTAACTGTTGTATTTGTACTAAATGTTTGATTTGTTTTGCCTTGTTTTGCTTCTATATTAGACGAATCGTAGCCTGAATATATTCCTTCTACTGTATACTTGCTACTTGTTGGAGTATATGATACATAATCTCCAATATCGGCTTTTAGTGTTTGTGATGTACTTTCTTTTTCAACTACTGCTGCTTGATATTTTCCTGTAGTATAATGCATCTCATCATCATAATATATTCCTTTTAAATAATATATTATATGGCTTTCTTCGTTAATTATATATGAGTCTGTTGAACGTGATAAGTATCCTTTTCCATAATTTAATGTAATATTATCTAACTCGCCTAAGTCAATTATATAGTATGAATCTCCATCATTTCTAGATACTTCTGAAATATACTTTAGTACTTCATCCTTTGTCATTACACCACTTAATATGGGTAAAGTTCCATGCTCAACATAATATGATGCCACTCTATTATTTAATGTTTCTATATCATTATCTAATTTTGTAAGATGTGAAAGTTGTAATGAATCATAAGAATGTGTTGCAAGAGAGGCAGTTACTATCATAAGGAGTAACACTGTTATTACTAGAACAACCATAGTTATTCCTTTTTCACTTTTAACTTTATTTTCTTCTTTTATCATACGTTTTTTCCTTTCACGACCTAATTTTATATATATAGTTTACTATTAATCTTAATTTATTGCAATATTATTTTTTATATTTTTATAAATTATTTATGTATAGTCGTTTACATAAAATTGATTTTTTCTTGAATTTATGATATAATTATAAATATCATATTATTTTAGGAGGATTCCCAAAATGAAAAAATTTACTTTATTAGCTGTTCTCCTCTTAGCTCTGTCTCTTGTATGCATATGCATACAAGAGCGGAATGTTTTCTCTTACTCGTCTTTAGATTCGTCTTTGCTTCAATCAGAAGTTACTGACGAAGATAATGTAGTAAGTGATAATGTTCCCATCTCTACTCCCCAGCCTGCAGATCAACCTCAAGAAAAAGTGGAAGCTGACATTTGTAAAGAAGTTGCTCTCATCTTTCCTGAAGAAATAGGCGAGGCTGAAGAGATTGTAGAGGAAAAACCTCTTACCGTTCCAACAGATAGCATTAATCTAGAACTCAATGAGTACGGGTTAGAGCTTCCTATAAACGGTGCAACTGGCTATGCCTCTATTTCGCTACCATTATACAGTAGTAGCTTGCAAGAAGCCATAATTACCACTTTGGAACCAGGCACTGCATTCCAGATTTTAGATGAAGAATCTGATATGTGGTTTGTTAATGTAAACGGAACACTTGGCTATGTACAGCATGCTTATTGCTTAATCAATCTACCTGATGTGATTCCTTCAATGGTGTATGATAATACCAATTCCTACAGTTCTATATACCGTTCTGTTGGATATCCTCTTGAAGGCATTACTGATGAAGTATTGTATGATGCTACAT
>CANRCJ010000076.1 GCA_947629105.1 uncultured Clostridia bacterium
TAAAGAATGCATGAAAAATGCAGGAGTACCTGTTATACCAGGCTCTAATGGTGCAATAAAAAATAAGCAAGAAGCAATAGATACTGCAAAGAAAATTAAATATCCTGTAATCTTAAAAGCATCAGCAGGTGGAGGCGGAAAGGGCATAAGAATTGTACAAAAAGAAGAAGAACTTGAAAATGCCTATAACATAATAAAACAAGAAGCAAAAGCAGCATTTAATGATGATGAAATATATATGGAAAAATATATTGAAAATCCAAGACATGTAGAAATACAAATACTTGCAGATGAATATGAAGGTAGCATATATCTAGGCGAAAGAGATTGTTCAATACAAAGAAGAAATCAAAAAATATTGGAAGAAGGACCATCAAGCATACTTACAGATGACTTAAGAGCAAAAATGGGAAAAGCAGCTTTAAAGGCAGTTAAAGCATCAAAATATACAAGTGCGGGTACAGTTGAATTTTTAGTAGATAAAAATAAAAATTTCTATTTCATGGAAATGAACACAAGAATACAGGTTGAACACCCAGTAACAGAAATGATTACAGGAGTAGATATAGTAAAAGAACAATTAAGGATTGCATCAGGAGAAAAGTTAAGGTTAAAACAGTCGGACATAAATATACAAGGACATAGCATAGAATGTAGAATAAATGCAGAAAATCCAGACAAAAAATTTAGACCATGTCCTCGGAGAAATAAAAGGGCTTAACCTTCCAGGAGGTAATGGAGTCAGAGTAGATACAGCAATGTATTCAGGATATGTTATTCCACCTATGTATGATTCTATGATTGCAAAAATTATAGTTCATGGAGAAGATAGAGATGAAGCTATAGCCAAGATGAGAAGAGCATTAGAGGAATGCGTTGTAGATGGAATAGATACAAATATAGATTTTCTTTTAAAAATTATTGAAAATGAAAACTTTAAGAATGGCAATTTCGATACATCATTTATATCAAAAGAATTTAATATGTAACAAGAAAAAGGTGAGAAGTATTGGTAATAGATAAGATAAAGAAGAGAGAATTATCAGAAGATAAAGAATATACAAAACCAGATATTCCTGTTGGCAAATGGGTTAAATGCGATAAATGCAAAGAAATTCTATATAAAGAATTCTTAAGAGAAAACCTAAGTGTATGCCCAAATTGTGGATACCATTTTAGATTATCTAGTAGAAGAAGAATTGCACAAATAATAGATGAGGGAACATTTGAAGAATTTAATATTAATATTGATACAGTAAATCCACTTAAAATGGACTCATACATAAAAAAGATAGAAACTCTAAGAGAAAAAACGGGTTTAGATGAAGCTGTAAAATGCGGAACAGGGAAGGTCAATGGAGAAAAAGTTGTAATATGTGTAATGGACCGGAAATTTCTTAATGGGAAGTATGGGAAGCGTTGTTGGAGAGAAAATTACGTACTCAATAGAGGAAGCAATAAAATTAAAACTTCCTGTTATAATATTTTCTGTTTCAGGTGGTGCAAGAATGCAAGAAGGAATAATTTCTTTAATGCAAATGGCAAAAACTTCTGCAGCAGTTTCAAAGCTTGATGAGGAGGGACTATTATACATATCAGTACTTACAGACCCAACTTATGGAGGAGTAACTGCATCATTTGCAAGTCTTGGAGATATAATTTTAGCAGAGCCACATGCAATGATAGGATTTGCAGGACCTAGAGTAATTGAACAAACAATTAGGCAAGAATTACCAGAGGGCTTTCAAACAGCAGAATTTTTACTTGAACATGGATTTATTGATAAAGTAGTTGAAAGAAAAGATATGAAGGAAACGATATATAAATTACTTTTAATGCATAAATAATTTATTTAGTAAGAGAAGGTGAAAACATGGCAGTAAACTCAAATAGTGCATGGGACAAAGTTAAGATAGTTAGAGCACCAGGAAGACCCACTGCGTTAGATTATATAGAAAATATATTTGATGAATTTATTGAACTTCATGGAGATAGATGTTTTGCAGACGATAAGGCAATAGTTTGTGGGCTCGCAAGTTGTGACAATATTAATTTCACAGTAATTGCAGAACAAAAAGGAAGAAACACTAAAGAAAACATAGAAAGAAACTTTGGAATGCCTAACCCTGAAAGTTATAGAAAATCCTTAAGATTTATGAAACAGGCAGAAAAATTTAATAGACCGATAGTAACGTTTATAGATACGAAAGGTGCATATCCTGGAATTGGAGCAGAAGAAAGAGGACAGGGAGAAGCTATTGCAAGAAATATTTTAGAAATGTCAAGATTAAAAGTTCCTATTATTGTCATAGTAATAGGAGAAGGCTCAAGTGGAGGAGCGCTTGCAATAGGAGTTGGAGACAAAATATTAATGCTTGAAAATGCAATATATTCAATTCTTTCTCCAGAAGGATATGCAAGTATACTTTGGAAAGATTCATCAAAAGCAAAGGAAGCGGCAGAAGTTATGAAAATGACAGCAGATGATTTATTAGAATTTAAAGTTATTGATGAAATAATAAAAGAGCCAAAGGCAGGAGCACAAGAAGATGTAAAAAAGGTTTCAAAGGCTATAAAAAAGAAGATTCTAGAAACATATGCAGAATTAAAAGATATAGATAAAGAAGAACTTGTATTAAGAAGATATAACAAATTTAGAAATATGGGTGAATATGTAAATAAAATTTAGGAGGTAAAATTATGTTATTAAAAAACAAAAAAATATTAATAATGGGAATTAGGAATAAATGGAGCATTGCATGGGGAGCAGCAAAGATGGCAGCAGAAAATGGAGCAGAGCTAATTTTTACATTTATGGGAGAAGAGAATAGAGAGAAGGTAGAAGAATTATTAGCAGAAGTTCCATATAAAAAAGCTTATGCTTGTGATGCGTCAGATGATGGAGACATAGAAAAAGTATTTAAACAAATAAAAGAAGACTGTGGTAAGATAGATGGAATATTACATAGTATAGCACATGCTAATACAGAAGATTTAAGAAATGATTTTATTTATACATCTAAAGAAGGATTTGCTCATGCAAATGATGTAAGCGCATATTCATTCGTTGCAGTAGCAAGAATTGCAAAGAAATTAGATTTATTAAATGAAAATGCAAGTTTAGTTTCACTTACATATTATGGTTCAACTAAAGTACTTGCTGGATATAATGTAATGGGAGTCGCAAAAGCTGCACTTGAATGTAGTGTAAGATATTTGGCAGATAACCTAGGACCTCAAGGCATAAGAGTAAATGCAATATCAGCAGGACCAATAAAAACATTGTCTGCAAAGGGAATAAAAGATTTTAGCTCAATACTTGATGTTGTAGAAGAAAAGGCACCACTTAGAAGAAATGTAAATGCAGAAGAAGTTGGAAATGCAGTTGTATTCATGTTAAGCAATATGTCTAGTGCAATAACAGGACAGATACTATATGCAGATAGTGGATATAACATAATGGGAATATAAGAAAGAATAAGCTCAAACAAAAAAGCTCTTCTAAATGAAGAGCTTTTTTTCTTAAGCTTTTGCAGCGTTAAGTTTTTTAGCTAAATTAGATTTCTTTCTAGCAGCTGTGTTTTTAACAATAACACCTTTTGTACAAGCTTGATCTATTTTCTTTGTTGCTTCAACAAAAAGTTTTTCTGCTTGAGCTATATCTCCAGCTTCAATAGCACTCTCAAATTTATTAACAGCTGTTTTATAGCTAGATTTAATCATATTATTTTGTAAAGTTTTTTTCTCAATAATTTTTGTTCTCTTAATAGCTGATTTAATATTTGGCATAACCTATGTTGCACCTCCTTTTAATTCTTACTAAACTATATCGCATAATATAATAACACAAAAAGGAAAAAATTGCAATACAAAACATAAAAAAATTCATGTTAAGTTGAAATTTGTATAAAATAATGGTAGAATATATAAGTAAAATAAAATGAGGCAGGCTAAAAAATTGGAAAAACTAACAAAACAGCTTCTAGAAATAGAAAGCTTGAAGAATAATTTAGAAAAGATAAAAATAAGTCCAATAACAATATTGGGCTTATCTGACGTATCAAAAGCATGTATTGCAGGTATTTTGCAAGAACAAAAGGAAAGAACCTTATTATTAATAACATACAACGAGCTTCAGGCACAAAAACTACATAAGAATATAAAGCTATTAAACCCTAATGCAATATATATACCTAAAAAAGATATAGTAACATACAAATATGATGCACAGAACAGGGATATTTTGTATTCAAGAATAGATGGAATAATAAAACTATATAATAACGAAGCAGAAATTGTAGTATGTAGCATAGAAACTTTAATGCAGCCTATCCTTTCAAAAAAGAATATGCAAAACAGCATATTAAAATTGATGGTTGCAAATGAATATAACATAGAAGAAATAAAAGAAAAATTAGTTAATCTAGGATATGAAAGATACGACCTAGTTGAAGGAAAAGGAACATTTAGCGTAAGAGGAGATATACTAGATATTGCAATAAACAATAAGCAAGGAGTAAGAATAGAATTTTTTGGAGATGAAGTAGATCAAATAAGATACTTTGAAATATCAAGTCAAAGGTCAATAGAAAATATAAATCAAATAAAAATATATCCACTATCAGAAGAAATAGAAGAAAAACCAAAAGGCACGCTTCTAGAATATTTAGATGAAAATACAATAATTGCACTAGATGAAAGAAATAAAATTAAGCTTAGAGCAGAAAATATTTTAAATGATAACAAACTAGCAATAAAAGATTTAATAGAAAGAGAAAAAGCTGTACCATATTTGTTAGAAAACATGTATGATGAGGATTATCTTTTAAATATAATAGATAAGTTTGAAATAATTGAATTAGAGTCACAAGATATAACGTCAAAGAAAGAAAATGTAATTACAATAAATCATGATGATGTAGAGCAAATCGATAATAAATTCCTAGAACTTACAAAACAAGAAAGAGAAAAGAAAGCATATATTCCTAGAAAAAGAGTTTCAAAAGACTTTAGAGAAGGAGAAAAGGTTTCATTTACAGATTTAAAAATAGGAGATTATGTAGTTCATAAAACAGTTGGAATAGGACAATATATAGGAGTAAATACAATTAAAGCAGATGGAATTGTAAAAGACTATATTAAAATAAAGTATAGAGGAGAAGATGTTTTATATATTCCAACGAATTCATTAGACAATATTAGAAAATATATTGGCGGAGGAGAGAGTGCTCCAAAATTAAATAAATTAAGTTCTAAAGAATGGGAAAATACAAAAAATAAAGTAAAAGCAAACTTAAGAGAGATAGCAAGAAACTTAATTGAACTTTATGCTGCAAGACAGAAAGTTCAAGGTTTTGCATTTGATAAAGATACCCCATGGCAAAAAGAATTTGAAGATACTTTCCCTTATCAGGAAACAGAAGACCAATTAAGATGCATAGAAGAAGTAAAG
>CANRCJ010000077.1 GCA_947629105.1 uncultured Clostridia bacterium
CATTTAGAATTGCATGGTTTAAAGTACATATTCCGCTTGCATATTATGCTACATATTTTTCAATAAGGGCAGATGAATTTGATAGTGAAGTTATGATATTTGGTAAAAGTAAAGTAAAAGAAAAAATGGCAGATATCAAAAGACTTGGAAATGACGCAACAGCAAAAGATAAAAATATGTATTCTATACTTGAATTGGTACTAGAAATGTACGAGAGAGGATTTAATTTCCTACCTATTGACTTATATAAATCAGATGCAATAAAATTTAAAGTAGAAGATGGAGCAATACGACCACCTCTTAACAGCATTGCAGGAATGGGTGGAATTGCAGCACAAGGCATACAACAAGCTAGAGAAAATGGAGAATTTATATCAAAGCAGGATATAAAAAAGAGAGCAAAAGTAGGAGATGCAGCAATTGCTCTACTTGAAAAATTTGGATGTGTCGAAGGAATGAGTGAGACCAATCAAATGAGCTTATTTGATGCAATGTTTTAAAAGCTTTAAGAAAGGATGAAGATATGAGTATTGAAACATTTTTACAAATAATTCCGTTAAAGTATGTATTGATATATTTTGGAGTGATTAATGTTGTAGGATTTCTTGCAATGCTTATTGATAAGGAAAAAGCCAAAAGAGGTTCTTGGAGGATACCAGAAAAGACACTATTCATGCTTACATTTTTAGGTGGAGGAATAGGAACTATTGCAGGAATGTATTTGTTTAGACATAAAACTAAGAAGCTTAAATTCACAATAGGATTTCCGGTAATTTTAATTACTGAAATCGGATTAATTATATATTGGATATCAAGATAAAATACAGTCAAAAAAACAAACAGGAGATAACCTAACAAATAGGCTACTTCTGTTTATTTTTTACGAACAAAAGAACAATACACATAATGTATTTATAAATAAAATAAAAAATTCACATAATTAATAAAATTATATAAACCGACAAAAAGTTCGATTAAAAAAGTGAGCAAAAATAGTTATTCACAAAGTTATCCACATTTTTCAAAAATGTGTGGAAAAACCATAATTGTAAACTGAAAAATTACAAAACAATTAACATAACATGAAGAAATGTTACAGTTTTGAAAAATATCCGTAATATTTCTGTAACAAACATAACCAATTTGAAAAATAATTGTAATAAAGATAAGACAAATTTACGAAAAAAGTCATATATTGTAATATATAGTTTGATAAAGGATGTGGATAACTTGAAAATAGAAAGAACAATAAAGAAAATATTAAATAAACTAAAGAAAAACACTACAAGAGAAGCAAATAAAGTGAGAAAAATAAATTATGAGGAATTAGTGAACATAGTTAAAGAAAACAGTAATGCTATTATAGTTGATACCAGAAGCCCTCAAGAATATGCCGAAAATAGAATTAAATTTGCAATTAATATACCAGTGTATGAAATAGAAAGTGAAGCTTATTCTATAATACCAGATAAAGAGAAAACTATCATACTTTATTGCCAAAGTGGAATAAGGAGTGAGAAAGCATATAAAATTTTAGAAAAAATGGGATATACAAATTTATATAATCTAGAAGGTGGGCTAGACAATATATAATTACAAAAATTTTTTAATTTATATAGACATTTATTATAAATTATTATAAAATTATCAAAGGTAATTTATTAAAAGTTATACAAATAAAAATTTCGAAGGTGTAAGCAATAATCGGAGGATTTAATGAAGAAAAAAAGACGAATAAATAAGAAAAAGTTTTTATCAAGAATAGTATTATTATTTATTATATTGTTCTTGATAATATTTTCTTTAAATCGTATCTTTAGCAATAAAAAGGAAGATAATCATACTCTAAGTTTAATTGTAAACAAACAAGACATAACTAAAGATTTGTCTTATGATATTTATATTGATAAGAATAAAACATTATATATGTCCATGGAGGACATAAAAAAGGTTTTTGATAAAAATTTATATTATGAGAACGAATCAAATAAGATAATAACAACATCTAAAACAAAAGTGGGAGCAATTAATATAGACAACAATACAGTGAATATAAATTCTGCAACACTTGAACTCACATCAGGAGTTATAGATTATGGATATACAATATATTTGCCAGTCTCAGAATTAACAAGTATATATAATATAGAAGTTACAACAGATGAAAATTCTTCAGTAGTTTCATCATTATATGAAGAACTTGTTACAGTTAAAACAACCAAAAAAGTTTCATTAAAACAAAAAACTAGTGTTTTCTCTAGTACAGTACAAAAATTAAATGAAGGTACAGAACTAATTTTTATAGAAGATTCAGATAAAAATGGCTGGATAAAAGTATTAACTTATGAAGGCAATTTTGGATATATAAAAGAAAAGAACTTAAGTGAGAAGAAGGTAAAAAGGTCTAAGATGGAAGAAACAGATTTTACATCTAAAATGCCAGATATAGAAAATTCGATAGAAATTGGAAAAAATACAATTACATCCGAAAAAATAGATAAATTTAGTGATAGAGAAAAGATTGTTGAAGATATTATAGGACAAGTTATTTCAAAGGAAAAATTTACGGTAAATATAAACTTAAAAGATATAGATGTTCCAAAAGAAAAGATGGAGAGATTTATAATAGAATTAATTGCAAGACTTAAAGAAATAGGTGGAAGCGTCATTGTAACAAATAATAATATACTAGATAGTGAATTTATAAAAGAATTCAATTTAGAAATATAAGAAAGGCGGATTGTAGTAATGGAAGAAGAAAAAAAGGTAACAAATAGACATGGAGAGACAGAGAAAAAATCAAGTATGCTTAAAATAATAATAATTGCAGTAATAATATTAATAGTTTTTGTAGCAATTTCTAGTATATTGTGGTATAATATATGCTTATCTGGAACAGGAACTAGTGAAGATAAAGTAGCTTTAGAAATTCCTTTAGGATCAGGAGTAAACAAAATTGCAACATTACTTAAAGAAAATGACCTAATAAGAAGCACTGCAGCCTTTAAAATATATGTTAAGTTAAATAATATTACAAACTTCCAAGCAGGTTCATATAATCTTACAAAGGACATGTCAGTTCCAGAAATTGCACAGTCTTTGCAAACAGGAAAAGTGCTTAATGATGATGTAAATATAACTTTTGTTGAAGGCAAGACAATGAACTATATTGCAAAGGAAATTGCAAAGAATACTAACAACACAGAAGAAGATGTGTATAATGTTTTAGAAGATGCTGAATACATTGATAGCTTAATAAATGAATATTGGTTTCTAACAGATGAGATTAAGAATGAAGATATATATTATCCATTAGAAGGATATCTTTTCCCAGATACATATTCATTTGAAGATGAAGATGTTACAGTACAGGATATATTTAAAACACTATTAGAACAAATGGAAAAAGTCCTTGAGCCTTATAAATCTGATATACAAAGTGGAAAATATAGTGTACATGAATTATTAAGTGTAGCATCAATAATCGAAAATGAAGCAATATTTGATAAGGATAGAAAAGATGTATCAAGCGTAATATACAATAGATTAAATAAAAATATGAGCATTGGAAGTGACGTCACAACATATTATGCTTTCAAAATAGAGCTTGGAAGTCGTGATCTATATAAGACAGAAATAAATACATATAATCCATATAATACACGTGGACCAAATATGGGTGGAAAACTTCCAGTAGGACCAATATGTTCAGTAAGTAAAGCATCAATAGAAGCTGCAATAAATCCAAATACAACAGATTATTTATTCTTTGTTGCAGATGCCAAAGGAAATATATATTTTACAAAAACTAATGAAGAACATCAAAAAGTAATAAATGAGCTTAAAGCAAATGATGCATGGGTTCAATTTGATTAGAATTATTTAAATAAAAATGAAAGGAAGTAACAAAAATAATGAACGAATACAGAACACATAACTGTGGAGAACTTAGAAAAGAAAATGTAGGTCAAAGAGTAAAAATTGCAGGGTGGGTACAATCAGTAAGAAACTTAGGAGGCTTAGTTTTTGTAGATTTAAGAGACCAATATGGAATAACTCAAGCTGTAACTTCAGGAGAAAGCAATCTAGTTGATGAAGTTTCACATATTCCTACAGAGTCAACAGTTTCTATTGAAGGTGTAGTTAGACCTAGAAGTGAAAATATGGAAAATAAGAGCATGCCAACAGGAGATATAGAAGTTACAATAGAAAAAGTAGAAATGCTTGGAAAAAGAACAAAAAATATGCCTTTTGAAATAAACTCTGATATAGAAGCAAGAGAAGACCTAAGGCTTCAATATAGATTTTTAGATTTAAGAAATGAAAAGCTAAAAGAAAATATACTCCTAAGGTCACAAATATTACAATTCTTGAGAGCACAAATGGTAGATAGAGGCTTTACAGAAGTACAAACTCCAATACTTACAAGTTCATCTCCAGAAGGAGCAAGAGATT
Source organism: uncultured Clostridia bacterium (assembly GCA_947629105.1). Classification (GTDB taxonomy): domain Bacteria; phylum Bacillota; class Clostridia; order TANB77; family CAG-508; genus JAAWPK01. The sequence goes on from CANRCJ010000077.1 coordinate 4,456, forward strand.
ACCTAGTACCAAGCCGTGTTCACCCAGGTAAATTTTATGCTTTACCACAGGCTCCACAACAATTCAAACAACTTCTTATGGTTTCTGGAATAGACAAATATTTCCAAATAGCACCATGTTTTAGAGACGAAGACGCAAGAGCTGATAGAGCGCCTCGGAGAATTCTATCAATTAGATATGGAAATGGCATTTGCAACACAAGAAGATGTATTTGAAGTAATGGAAAAAGTTATGTATGATACATTTATTAAATTTTCTAACAAGAAAGTTGCAGAATATCCTTTCCCAAGAATAAAATATAGAGACGCTATTCTTAAATATGGATCTGATAAGCCAGATTTAAGAAATCCACTAATAATACAAGATGTTACAGAAATATTTGATACTATTGATTTTAATGCGTTTAAAGGCAAGACAGTAAGATGTATTGTAACTCCAAATGTATCAGATAGAACAAGGAAATTCTTTGATGACATGGTAGATTTCGCAGTAAATGAAGCAGGAGCAAAAGGACTTGCATGGCTTAGACTTATAGAAGAGAACACGTTCCAAGGAAGCATAGCAAAATTTATTGACGAAGAACATACAAAATTATTAATAGAAAAAGCAGGAATAAAACAAGGAGACGCTATTTTCTTTGTCGCAGACAAAGAAGATAAAGTTTCAACTATTGCTGGAGAAATTAGAAAAGAATTAGGAAAAAGATTAGAATTAATTTCAAATGATATATTCAAGTTTTGCTGGATAATTGATTTCCCTATGTATGAA
>CANRCJ010000078.1 GCA_947629105.1 uncultured Clostridia bacterium
ATTAAGTTTAAATTTCTTCCAACACTTCCTATTAAACTTGCTGTATTTGTTGCAAGCTTTAAATCTCTATAAACAATACCTGTATTTGCCATATCAAAGTTGTCACAAGCTGCATACATATCATAGCTGAATCCTTTTAATAAGATGTTTTCTGCTGCAGCAAATGTATGACAAGAAATATATGCATCTTCTTCTATTGTAAGGTTTGTTGCAAAAACAAATAGTGATCCACTTATTTCTCCTTTAATTGTAACGTTTTGTCCCATTATAAATACGTTTCCATCTACAATCTTATCCATTACATAATCTGTACCAACATCTTTTTGATCTTCTGAAAAGAATACATATAAATCTCCTTCATATATATCTTCATGATTATGCTCATGGTTTTCTTCTGCATCTGTTGCTTCATCTGGTATTCCTTCTGAAATAGGCATTACGCCATCTTCTCCTTCTGCCTCAGTTGCAAATACATTTGTACTACCAATTACGATAGTAGTGATAAGTAATAGTATTACTGTCAATAATATTAGTTTTGATTTTTTCATTTCTAACCTCCTAAATGAATTTTACAATTTAATATTATATTTTATACATAACATTGTCAATATATTAATGCACATATATGCATCCAATATCTTTTCTATAATTTAACTTTTCATCTACATTTCCTTCTAGCGCTTTATATACTCTATTTTTTGCTTCTTCCATTGATGAATCTGTTGTTACAGCAGCAAATAATCTTGAATTTCCAACACTTTCGTAATTATCTCCTTCTACTTGCTTGCTACTTGCAAAATATATTTTTACGCCTTGATTTTCTATTTCTTCTCTTCTTAGTGTGAACTTACAAGGTTCTTTTGATGAAGAAATTGCATAGTTTGGAGATACTATATAAACTGTAAATGTATTTACTTTCTTGAATTTGCAATTTTCTTTGCTTAGTGTTTGATTTTGTATATTATTAAACAATTCTACAAATGGAGTTTCTATTGCATTTAGTATATTTAATGCTTCTGGGTCTCCAAATCTTGCATTAAATTCTATAAATTTAATGCCATCTTCACATTTGAAAAATCCTCCATATATTACTCCATTGAATTCAAGAGAATCTTTATTTACATATTCTAGTGTTTTTTTCATTAAATCTGCACAAAATTCAATATCTTTTTCTGTTAAAAATGGAAGAAGTCCATTATCAAATCCTAGGCATCCCATTCCGCCTGTTCCTGGACCTTTGTCTTCATCAAATCTATATGGGTAATCAAATGTTGTTGGTGTTACTACTATATTTTTACCATCTGTTAAGCCTGTTACTGTGAATTCTCTACCTTGAACCTTATCTTGTACAATTACATTTCCGCTTGTTTCTAAGCAAGATTTTGCATATTCATATCCTTCTTCTTTCCCTTTAAAATGTATTCCACCTACTTTAACGCCCTTTCCTCCAGTTAGACCTTCTGGCTTTACAACAAAATCGTCATTTTTATAGCTATCTATAACTTTTCTTAATGTCTCTAAATCTGTTATATTATAGTTCTTTATTACCATTTCTGGTGCAATTTTTTCCACTATTTCCAAAGCATAAGTTTTACTCCATTCTAGCTTTGCGCCTTTAGAAGTAGGTCCAAATGTCTTTAATCCTAAATCTCTTGCTAAATCAATTAGCCCTTCTTGTAATAGATTATCACTGCTAATTACACAGTTTTGTATTCCTTCTTCTTGTATAAATTTTTTAACCAATTCTTTGTCAAATGGATTTCCTATTATGTATTTTCCTTGAGATTTTTCTACAAATTCTGCAATACTAGGATTTCTATAAGGCATTATAGAATAAAGGCTATATCCTTTAGACACATATTCTGCAATTACAGCTTCTCTTCCACCATTTCCTAATAATAAACATTTTTCCATTTTTAACATCTTTCCTTTCACTTTATTTTTTTACAATATTACGTATGTCTATTAAACTCTTATTATAATCTTTATGTATTCTTCTTCTGATTATCGCAATCTTTATTATATAATAAGCAAAGTAAATTAACGTTACTACAAGTATTAGAGTTCCAAATGTCGCATAGTAAATTGAATATAAATTTACTAAATATAATGTAAATATAGCAATTACCATAACCTCAATACCATGTAGCCATATTCCTTCGTTGTCTTTCTTATAGCCATATTCGAGAATAAATATAGTTATTATTAATAACATAATTGAGAATACTTTTAAATCCATTATGAATGTATCTGTTGGAATATTATTCATTCCTATATTTAAAGAAGCTAGATATATTGTTATTATTGCTGCTATAATCATATTCTCAAAAATCTTCGCATTTATCTTTTCTTTAATTTCTTGAGGCAACTTCTTTTTTTCCTCAAGTTCTTTTCCTAGCTTTTCTATGTTGGTTGTCCTATTTCTTTCTTTTCTCTTCATAAAACCTCCTTTTTTAAAAAAGTTATACTGGTGCTTTTTCTAATGTAATCTTTCCAATTCTTGCATTTCTAAAGTCTTGCAATAGTATTTCTGCGACTTTATTTTTATCTACTTTTCCGCCCGAGACTAATGCTCCTCTTTTTCTTCCTATTTGCTCCATTATTTCAAGTATTTCTTCATTTTCGTTATCGCTATTTTTCATTTTTTCATTTAATTCGTCTAAATCAAGTGAATATTTATTTGCTATTAGCTCTACATAATTATTTAATAGGTATTTTAGTAGAAAGAAAGCAATTTCTTGTTTGTCTAGTATTTCATCTTTGATTGTCCCAGTAAAGGCTAAATTAAGTCCAACATCTTCACTTTCAAACTTTGGCCAAAGTACACCTGGAGTATCTAATAATTCTATATTCTTACTAACTCTTATCCACTCTTTTTTTAAGGTTACTCCTGGCTTATTTCCTACCTTGGCAGTTGTCTTTTTGGAAACTCTATTAATGAATGACGACTTTCCGGACATTTGGAATACCTAAAACTAAAACTCTTATAATTTTGCCTATACGACCTTTTTGTATATTTTCCTCTATTTCGTCTTTCATCACTTGTTCTATTTTACTGATTACTTGATTAACTCCTTTTCCATCATTCGAATTTACAAGTACTGCTGGAATTTGTTTACTTGCGAAGTATCGCTGCCACTTATTTGTTTCTTTTTCGTCTGCTAGATCACACTTATTTAATACTATAATTCTTTTCTTTTTATTTATAATTTTCTTTAAATCGGGGTTTTGGCTAGATTTTGGTATACGTGCATCTAAAATTTCTACTACAACATCTATTAGCTTTAGGTCTTCTATTATCTCTCTTTTTGCTTTAGCCATGTGTCCTGGATACCAGTTGATATTTAACCCAGTATTTTTCTGTATATCTTCTTCCACATTTTCACCTTCTTTTATTCATGTAACTTACTATTTTCATATCCTTCATCTATTGCCTTATTACAATCATTTTCTATTTGCATTGCTATCTCTTCAGCTGTCTTTTCTCCATAAAGTAATTCCTTAATATCTTTATAAAATACTGCTCTTACTTTTCTCCAAGCAGGTGCATTTTCAGTAAAGTTCCAACCGTTTTCAGTATTGTCTATGTATTTTTGTATTTTCTTTAAGTCATTTGAATATCTTACAGCCACTTTATTGCTACATGGTATTGCTCCTGCTGAATAGTCTAGCCATTCATCAGTTTCATAAATAAATTTTATAAAGTCCTTTGCTGCTTTAAGTTTTTCTTTATTCCCATTATCAAATACTTCAAATCCTGTAAGAAATGTTGTATTAAATCCATTTCCGTCTATTGAAGGGAAATTAACATTACCATGATTAATTCCTGCCTCATTAATTGAAACATCTAACACTGCATTGTTTATATATATAGCTAGTTGTCCATTCATGAATAATTTATAGCAATCATTAATTTCAAGGCTCTCCGCATTATTAGGAAAATATCCTTTTTTATTACAATCCATAAGCCATTTAATAGCTTCTATTCCTTCTGTTGTGTTTAAATTAACTCTTCCATTTTCATCAAAGAAAGTACTTCCTCTACTACGTAGTAAAGTAATTACGTGTGTATCACCCGTTTCATTTTTTCCATACATTAGCATTGTATATATATTTTCTGGTAATTTTTTCTTTAATGTTGCAAGAATTGTTTCCCAGTCTTTTAGTGACCAATTTTGAATAACATCATCATCTTCTATGTATCTTTCAAGTCCAACTTGTTTAAATAAGTCCTTATTATAGCATAACGTATTTTGCATACCTAGAAATGGCATCATATATGTTTTTCCATTTAACTCGCTGACTTCCCAATAGCTATTATTTATGTCATTTCTAATTTCTTCCGTAATTATATCATCTAGTGGAGCAACTTTCCCCGTATGAACATACGTTGACATATTAAAATATTCTTCATATAAAATATCTGTTGCTTGTTCAGTATCAAAGCATCCAATTATTTGCTCATCTTCATCTTCCTTTGCAAATTGTACAACTTTAACTTTAACATTTGCGTCTTTGTATTGCTTTTCAAACGCATCTGCTGCCTTTTTTACAAACGTATATGAATCCTTTAATTCTTTATCTTTACATGATGACATTTGTAGTACTGGTGTTTTTATTACTAATGTTATTTCCGGTTTTTCTTTTAAACTATTACTTTTTATTAAAAAATATGCTCCAAATATTAATACAAGTGCTATTACAAAAAATATCAGTGTTTTTTTGTTCATTTAGACCTCCTTTTAATTTTAAATTTGTACAATGTACATTAATTTATTTTAGAATTTCTTTTAATGTCTCTATTAATTTTTGAATGTCAATTGGTTTTGCCAAATGTCCATTCATTCCTGCTTCTTTTGCAGCTTTTTTATCTTCTTCAAAGGCATTTGCTGTCATTGCTAAAATTGGGATATTAGCAATCTTCTTGTTTTTAAATTTACGGATGTGTCTTGTTGCCTCATATCCATTCATAATTGGCATTTGAATATCCATTAATACCATATCAAAATACCCAGGTTCTGCTTTTTCTAGAACATCACAAGCTTCTTTTCCATTTTCAGCATTTTCAACTAAAAATCCAAAGTCTGTTAAATATTCTGTTGCAATTTCTCTATTCATCATATTATCTTCTACAAGAAGAA
>CANRCJ010000079.1 GCA_947629105.1 uncultured Clostridia bacterium
GTCTAATATAGCTACATCTAATGTCGCATATGTGTCTTCTTCTGAGTTAATGTACATACTACTATTTATAAGCTCAACAGATGTATCTCTATCAAAGCCGCTTGCAAGCATTCTTGTTAACATTTTTACTGCTATTTGGCTTGATTTTCTGGCTTCTGCTCCGCTTCCCATTCCATCACTTAGAGCAATCAAATACTTACCATCATCTAATCTTGTTTCTGTGCTATAATCTCCTGATATCACAGAATTTTTCTTTTTGTCATGTGCAATTCCTATTTGTAACATAAATTTATCTTTTGTTATATATATTTGTTTGCATAGATTATTTTCTTCTTCTCTTCCGCAAACTTCTTTCTGTAAAACAATCTCTGCATTCAACACTTTTGATAATATTTTTTCTATATCTTCTATTTTGCACTTTTCATCTTGCGTACATGATGGCTTATAAATATTTACAATATATCTTCCATTCTTTTCTTTCTTTACATTAATATCTAAAATATCTATTTCCTTTTGAGCACATAAAAGTTTTATTTCCTTCTTTTCTTCCTCAAAGTCCTCATCTTGACTTTCTATTGATTTTGCGACACTTGAAATTGCTTTAGATACCCCATCTAATTGGTCTGATATTACCTTTTTGTTTTCATTTATTTTATGCTTCCACAAGTTATTTATTTTCCCAATTTTATATACTTCACTCGTTAATCGTGCAATATTTTTTACGTCTTCTTCAGTTTTCATATTTGTATCAAAATCATCATACCCTACTACATACTCGTTTCTTTTTTCTAAAAGTTTTAATATGTCGTCTTTGGTTATATATTCATTTTCTACAAGTATGTCAAACATTTCTGATATTAAACTTGTATCATTCATTAAATCATCATATAAAATGTTGTCTTTCATTTTGTCTAGCTTTGTTTCTATCTCCGCAATAAACACTTTCTTATTATCTTCTAAAGTATTTTCTTTTTTTCCTGTTTTAATTTCTTCTCTATATGTTCTTGACATTTCATTAATTGTTTCTGACACAGTATTTAGCTTATATATAGTGTCTTGATTACTCTCTAAATTATATGTACTCCCAACTGGAAGATATAGATTTTTATCAAAAAAGTCCTCAATATTGATTTGTATATTCTTTGGAACAAGTAATAGTCCTAGAGATGCAACTATTATTTCTTTTAAATATATTATAGATACAGTATTTCCATTTGCTATGTATGCAAGCAAGATGTTTCCCGCAACGAAGCCAATAATGACTCCTATTTTTCCAAATCTACTTAGGACACCTGCTATCATTCCGAGATAAGGCAAATGACGCAACAAGTGTTGGCTCATTACCTCCAATTATTCCAAGTACTGCACCTATTGTAATTCCGCTTGTTGCTCCAATTAAAATTCCTTTCTTCCATCCAAGAATTAATACAATAAGTATACTTAATACTGTTTTTATTTCAAATCCAAAAATTGCTGTTTCTCCAAATGCGCATGTGGCAACAGAAAGCATTAGACTTGCGCCTACTACTTCTTCAACCGTAAATGCTTTTTTTATATCATATTCACTTATTACTATTAACGAATTTGAGAATATTTTATAGAATATGTATGTTACAACTCCAGTTGTAACTGCTAAGAATAAATCATATAATAAGAATCCTCTAAATAGCATTTGTATAACTTGTACTAAGATTGTTGAAGCAACAACATATTTGCCAAGTTTTCTTCTCTCACTTTTATATTCTTCTTCATACCATGGTTTAAATATTAAAACCATTGCAATAAAAACTAATGATGTTAATATGTATGTTAAAGCTCCTTGCATTCCAAATCCTATACTTGTCCCAATAAATGTTAAAATATATATCACTCCTGCTGGAACTGCATTTGAAAGTGCTGCTGCAAAAATAGCTAGTCCAAATGGTGCCATTCCATTTATACCGACTTACTGTTGATAACAAAAATGACAAAATGTATACAATTACATTTTGCTTTGTAAATAGTTTTTTCAAAATTTTCTTTATCTCTTCATTTTTATTTAATTGCGTACTTTCTTCTACTGCATTTTCTTCTTTATCTATATCGACTATGTTTTGAAACATCCTTTACCACCTCTGTCTTGTTTTTTATTAAGTATACAAGCTTTAGCAAAAAAAATTTGTCATATTTAGTATACTTTTCTAAAAAAGTTTTTTGCATTTTGTGATATGTTAATTTGTTTTAATATATAAAAAAACAAATTACGATTATTATTCTATAATATATTGTCGTTTTTTTCAATATTTTTATAAAAATGTGATTAATTAAAATATTCTCCTTCAAATACAGTTTTTGCAGGTCCTGTCATATATACTCTGTTATCCCATTTTATATCAAGGTCACCACCAAGTAATTTGATTTTTATATTCTCTTTTTCATTTACTAGATTATTTAAAGTACATGCAACACAGACAGCTGAAGCTCCTGTTCCACATGCAAGGGTTTCTCCTGAACCTCTTTCCCATACTCTCATTTTAACAGTGTTTCTATCTATTATTTGTATAAATTCTATATTTGCTTTTTGTGGGAAATGTTTGTCAACTTCAAGTACTTCTCCATATTTTTTCACATCAAAATTATCTACATCTTCTACTATAGTTATAGCATGAGGATTTCCCATTGATACACATGTAAAGTTAAATGTTTTATCTAATGCTGTTAGTTTTAAGTTTTTTACAATGTTTTCTTCTGAAATGACTGGTATTTCTTTTGCATTTAATATTGGTCTTCCCATATCTACTGTAACTTTATCTACTTTATTTTCTTTTATATGTAATTCTAAATTTTTAATTCCAGCTAATGTTTCAATTTTAAGGTTTGTTTTATTTGTTAAGCCTTTATCATATACAAATTTTCCAACACATCTTATTCCATTTCCGCACATCTCGGCTTCTGATCCATCTGCATTATACATTCTCATTCTAAAATCTGCTATCTCACTTTTGCATATTAGAATAAGTCCATCTGAGCCAACACCAAAGTGTCTATCACTTATTGGTCTTGCAAGATTTGCTATATTTTTTATCTCATTTTCATTTAATTTCGTGCAATCAATATATACATAATCATTTCCAAGTCCTTGCATTTTTGTAAATTTTACCATTTTTTACACCTCTAAATTTTTGTATTATTTTTTGGAAAATATAGTTATAATTTCCATTTTTTATTTTATCATATGTATTATTATAATTAAAGGTTTTGTCTCGAAAAATAAATTTTTTTGTTGTAAGATTATCTTATTTGTGGTATCATATTTATATAATATTTTTTAATATATAATATATTAAGGAGGTCTTTTTTATGTTTATAGCAATCTTAATTTTAGCTGCAATAATTTTATGGGTTATATTTTCATATAATGGTTTAGTTACTAGACAAATGGGCGTTAAAAATGCATTTGGTCAAATTGATGTGCAATTACAAAGAAGATTTGATTTAATACCAAATTTAGTAAATTGCGTTAAAGGTTATATGAAACACGAATCAGAAACTCTAGAAAAAGTTACTGAACTTAGAACCGCTTGGGCAAAAGCAGGTAGTATTGGCGAGAAAGTTGAACTAGATAATCAACTTTCAGGAGCTTTAAAAACTATTATGGCTGTTTCTGAAGGTTACCCAGATTTAAAGGCAAATCAAAACTTTTCAGAATTACAAGAAGAATTAAGAAACACAGAAAATAAAATTTCTTATTCAAGACAATTTTATAACGACAGTGTTACAAGATATAATACTTCACTTATGACATTTCCAAGTAATATTATAGCTTCTATTTTTAAATTTACACCAGAAAAATTATTTGAAGTTACTGATGATAAAACAAGAGAAAATGTTAAAGTAGAATTTTAGTGAGGTTTAATTATGTACGAGGATATACGTTCAAACAAAATTAAATCAGGAGTTATTATATCAATATTTATAGTTGTTATTACTTTAATACTATATTATATTTGCATGGCATTTGACTTAGGTTATATTTCTATTGTAATTGCTCTATCATTTTCGATTATCGCATCTTGGGCTTCTTATTACAATAGCGATAAAATTATTCTATCTATGTCAAATGCTAGACCAGCAACTAAGGAAGAAAATCAGAAATTAGTAAACATTCTAGACGCACTTGTTGTTAGTGCCGGTTTAAATGTTACACCTAAACTTTATGTAGTAGAAGATGCACAGCCTAACGCTTTTGCAACAGGTCGTGATCCAGAGCATTCTGTTATATGTGTTACAACAGGTCTTTTAGAAAAGCTTGATTATTATGAACTTGAGGGAGTTATTGGTCATGAACTTGCACATATTGTAAATTATGATATAAGACTATCGGCAGTTGTAACTGTAATGGTTAGCTTCGTAGTAATGTTATCAGATATATTTACAAGGACTTTCTTCTATGGTAGAAGAAGCTCTAGCCGAAACAGTGATAATAATGGTGGTAATGCAATTTTAATGCTTATCGGGCTTGTATTTCTAATACTTGCACCTATATTTGGAAAGCTAGCTCAGCTTGCTCTTTCAAGGCGTAGAGAATTCTTAGCAGATGCAACCTCTGTTCAATTTACTAGAAATCCAGATGGTCTTGTTTCTGCTCTTGAGAAAATTTCAGGAGATCCAAATGAATTAAAATCTGCTAATAAATCAACTGCTCACATGTACATTGCAAGTCCATTTAGGGATAAGAAAATAGAAAAATCAAGCATTTGGTCTACACACCCAAGTTTAGATGAAAGAGTTCAAGCTATTAGAAATTTGAAATAACACCAAAAAAAAATAAAGTTATATTTTTTATATAACTTTATTTTTTTATTCCAAATATTTTTAGTGCATTCTCATACGTAATCTTTGCAATTTCTTCTAGACTTGTTCCTCTTATTTCTGCAATTTTCTCCGCTATATATTTAACATTTCTAGAATCATTCCTTGTTCCTCTATGTGGTTCTGGTGCAAGATATGGGCAATCTGTTTCAATTAATATTCTGTCTTCTGGTATCATGCCGTATAACCTCTCCTGCATTTTTTGAACTTTTAAAAGTTATTGCTCCTGCAAAAGATATATATAGTCCCGCTTCGAGTCCT
>CANRCJ010000080.1 GCA_947629105.1 uncultured Clostridia bacterium
GCTTATGTCATATAACCCAGCAAAATTATTAAACATAGATAGAGGAGAGATAAAGCCTAATGCAGTTGCAGACCTTACAATATTTGATCCAAATATCGAATATACATATACAAAAGAAAGTATAGTATCAAAATCAAAAAATACACCATTTATTGGAAAGAAACTAAAGGGACAAGTTATTTATACGATAGTTAGTGGGGACATTAAGTTTGAAAAATAGAAAGGAGTTTTAAATATGGATAATGCAATAGACAAATTAATAGATAAAATCAAAGAAAAAAACAACCCAACAGTTATAGGACTTGACCCAAGATATGATATACTTCCAAACTGCATAACAGAAAAATATACGAAAGATATAGAAGGAGCAGCAAAAGCTATAATAGAATTTAATAAAAGGCTAATAGATGCAACATGTGATATAATTCCAGCAGTAAAGCCACAGATTGCATTTTATGAAATGTTTGGAATACCTGGAATGAAAGCATTTGAAGAAACATGTAAATATGCTAAAGAGAAGGGCATGATAGTAATTGCAGATATGAAAAGAGGAGACATTGGAACAACCGCAAAAGCATATTCAAATGCTGCAATAGGAAAGACAAGCATAGGAGAAATTGAACAAAGCATATTTGACGTAGAATTTGTTACCGTAAATCCATATCTTGGAACAGACGGAGTACTTCCATTTGTAGAAGATTGCAAAAAATATGGAAAAGGAATATTTGTATTAGTAAAAACTTCAAATCCATCTTCAGGAGAATTACAAGATTTAGTCACAGAAGATGGAGAAAAAATTTATGTAAAGGTAGCAAAACTTGTAAATGAATGGGGAAAAGAATTAGTACGGAAAATATGGATATAGTAGCATATCGTCAGTTGTTGGAGCAACATATCCAAAACAATTAGAAGAATTAAGAAAAGTTATGCCACATTCTTACTTTTTAATACCAGGTTATGGAGCACAAGGAGGAAAAGCAAAAGATATAGCACTAGGCTTTGATAAAGAAGGACTTCGGAGGAATTGTAAATGCATCAAGAAGTTTAATTTGTGCATATAAATCAGATATGTGGAAAGATAAATATAGCGAAGCAAATTTTGAAGAAGCAACAAGAGCAGAAGCAATACGTATGAGAGATGAACTTAATTTAAATGTTAATAAAAGGGGGTAATATAATGCCAGTTCATGCTAGATGCAAATTAGTAAAAAAAGAAAAGCTAAGGGAAGATATCTTCAAATTTTCACTAGATGCAAAGGAAATTGCAAGTACAGTAAAACCACGGACAATTCCTAGAGATAAGGGTAACAGACGAAATTGAACCATTACTTAGAAGGCCAATAAGTATATACAATATAGAAGGTAATGTTGTAGAATTTGTATTCCAAGTAAAGGGAAAAGGTACAGAAATACTATCTTTTAAAAAAGAAGGGGACGTTATAGACATAATGGGTCCTTTAGGACAAGGAACATTTGATTTTAAAGGAAAGAAAAAAATTGCAATAATCGGAGGAGGAATAGGAATATTCCCACTATATGAGCTAGCAAAGGAAGCAAGAAAAACAGCAGAAGTTAATATGTATCTTGGATTTAGAAGTAAAGATTTTGTCGTACTAGAAGAAGAATATAAAAAGTTATCAAACAAATTTGTACTAACAACAGATGATGGAACTTATGCTGAGAAAGGCTTTGCAATAAACTATCTAAAAGAGGATATAGAAAAAGAGAAAATAGATGTAATATATGCTTGTGGACCACTTCCAATGCTTAAAGCAGTTCAAGAGCTTGCAAAAGAAACAAATATTCCATGCCAAATATCATTAGAAGAAAGAATGGGATGTGGAATAGGAGTATGCCTTGGATGTGCTGTAAAAGTTAATGCAGGAGAACAATTAGTATATACACATGTTTGCAAAGCAGGACCTGTTTTTGACGCAAATGTAGTAGAAATATAAAGGAGGGAATGTACATGAATACAGAAGTAAATTTAGCGGGAATAAAAATGAAGAATCCAGTAACAGTTGCATCAGGAACATTTGGATATGGTAGAGAGTTTGACGAATTCATAGATTTGAATAGATTAGGTGGAATTATAACAAAAGGAACATCTTTAAAGCCAAGACCACGGAAATAAACCACCAAGAGTATGTGAGACTACGGCAGGAATGCTAAACTCAATAGGACTACAAAATCCTGGAGTAGAATATTTCATGAATAATGATTTACCTTGGCTTAAAAAATTTGATACGAAAATAATAGTAAATGCATGTGGTAGCTCAATTGATGAGTACGTAGAACTTGCAAAAGTATTAAATACACTTGACATAGACGGAGTAGAACTTAACCTCTCTTGCCCAAACGTTAAGGCAGGATGTATGGCATTTGGTACATCTTATGAAGGAGTAAAGCAAGTTACATCTGAGGTAAGAAAAGTACTAGATAAACCATTAATTGTAAAATTAACACCAAATGTAACAGATATCGTAGAACCTGCAAAAGGAGCAGAAGATGCAGGAGCAGATGGAGTTTCACTTATAAATACATTACTTGGAATGAGTATAGATATCGAAAAGCAAAGACCAGTTTTAGCAAATAATATGGGAGGACTTTCAGGACCAGCTGTAAAACCTGTTGCAGTACGTATGGTATATCAAGTAGCAAAAGCTTTGAAGATTCCAGTATTAGGACTTGGAGGTATAGTTACAGGAAAAGATGTAATAGAATTTATGCTCGCTCGGTGCTACTGCTGTTTCGATTGGAACAGGCAATTTTATAGAACCAGAGACGAGTATCAAAGCAATAGAAGGTGTAGAAGATTACATGAGACGCCATAACATAGACGATTTAAATAGTATAATTGGAAAAGTACAGATGAATTAAATAAATAATATAAAAAACCTTAGGTATTTCCGTAGATTGGATTTAACCTAAGGTTTTTTGTTATTTCTCAATTTTACCACAAGCAATTTTAATTCCAGAATTTCCACTTGGCTGAGTATTAAAGTCATCCGGTAAATCATGAATAATGCAGTTAATAATACACCATCTTTTGTTTCTCTAAAAGTAACAATGCCATTTATTTTAGGGTACAATTTTCCGCCCTTTTATATATGCTTTTGCATCATAAAAAATATTTGTAAACATATTAATCTCCTCTTAGTATTATATTAAAACAAATTAAATAACGTTAAAATTACAACTTTATTTGACGTACTTCTAAAACAGATGATATAATCAAATCTAAAGAAATAATTAATAGGGCAAGGAGCAAATAAACATGGAAAAACAAACTCCAGAATTTCTATATAATAAATTATTAACTCAATATAACGAAGAAACCGTAGACACAATAATGCAAGGTTACATAGAAGAAAGACCAGTAACATTAAGAGTTAATACAATAAAATCTAACTTACAAGAAATACAAAATGTTTTTAACAAAGAAAATATCACATACAACATAGTTGAATGGTACAAAGATGCATTAATAATTAACAATGTAAAAGAAGATAGAGTAAAAAGTTTAGATATATATAAAGAAGGAAAAATATATTTGCAAAGTTTATCTTCTATGCTGCCAAGTCTAATACTAGACCCAAAAAAAGACGAGAATATATTGGACATGACAGCAGCTCCAGGAGGTAAGACGACTCAAATTGCAGCAATATCAAATAATGAATGTATGATAACAGCGTGTGAAAAAAATAAAATAAGATGTGATAGATTAAAGTATAACATAGAAAAACAAGGGGCAGGAAGAGTTAATGTAATGCAAGAAGATGCAAGAAAACTAAGTAATTATTTTTCTTTTGATAAAATATTATTAGATGCACCATGTAGTGGAAGCGGAACAACAAATATATTTAAAGATAATTTTTCAGAGGAATTAATTAAAAGATCAGTAAAGACGCAAGAAGAACTATTAAAAAAGGCGCTAACAATACTAAAAAAAGGGAGTACTATGGTGTATTCAACCTGCTCAATATTAAAAGACGAAAATGAGGAAGTTATAAACAAAGTATTACATAAATTTAATGCAGAAGTTGTGCCAATAGAAGAAAATATGATTAGAGGCATTCCAGTATTACCTTCAGGCATAAATGGTGCGATAACGATATGTCCAAGTAATTTGTATGAAGGATTTTTTGTGTGCAAAATAAGAAAATAAACCCCAGATATAATATTTCTGGGGTTATTATTTTATTCCGAGAGAATCGCTCCAAGTACAAGTATTCCTTCATTTTCTGCATATATTGTATTGAACTGAGAGATTGGAAGAGGGTTTTCTCCAAAGCCACACTCTATTGTATAACCGGGTAGATTATAGTTTTGAATGAACCAATCTTTGTAACCGGCAAAGCTTGAGGCGTAAGGCGTATCTTCTAAATCATATCCACTAGATATCGCAAATTGTTCACCAATATAATACGAAGCAGGAGGTAGAAAGTCTAAGTATCTCCAATATATTACTCTTCCTTGTGTATGATAAGCAAGAATTAGTCTGAAATTATGTGCTAAAGTGAATTGATACATAGCTATTGCTTCAGGAGCAACAAGTGGTGCTGTTCCAACGTAGTCACGTGGAGCAGGAGATGTAAAGCCTTGTTCAAATTTTATCTCTTTTGCAGTTTCCCAGCTAGCAGGGAATTGTAAGTTTAAGTCCACACCCTCAATATTTGCTTTCCATCCGTGAAGGAAAGGCAATTGCAGGATAATTATTAGCAATTTTTTGCGCATTTTTGTAAGCATCAGAATCTTCCGAAATAGCATTAGTAACCAGGTCTACTCCATCAGGATTAACCATAGGAACTATGTATATAGAAGTGGAACTTAATAAATTTCTTGCTAGATATCCATAGATATAGCTATCATTAACATATGCTTTAGCTAAATTTTCAATAAATTTCATTAACACAGGTGCTGTTATCCACTCATTTGCATGTATTGCACCGACTATAAAATACTTCTTTAGAACCAGTTCCAAGACGTAGATAAGGAATGCTTTTACCTAGTACAGAATTTCCAATAGAGCCAATTTGAATAAA
>CANRCJ010000081.1 GCA_947629105.1 uncultured Clostridia bacterium
CCTGTGCATCGCCAAAAGCCTCAAGCATTACAACATTAGCACTCTTTCTACCAACACCTGGAAGTCTCATAAGCTCCTCCATTGTCCTTGGAACCTCTCCCCCGAAACTTCTCTATAATCATCTTCGCACACGCCTTAATATTTTTTGCCTTATTCTTGTAGAACCCACATGGATGAATAAGCTCTTCTAGCTCTGCTAAATCCATCTCTGCAAAATCTTTTGGTGTACTATATTTAGCAAAAATGCTAGGTGTCGTCTTATTTACCCTTTCATCTGTGCACTGAGCAGAAAGCATAACAGCCACCACCATCTCAAATGGAGTCTTAAAATCTAAGCTGCATTTTGCGTCTGGGTATGTATCTTTTAATATTTTAACTAATTCCTTTGATTTATTTTTCATTTATTACTACACCCTTTCAATCTATTATATTTAAACTATATTTTCCAATTTTTTCCTTTTATATATTACTTTTTTATATTTCAATTCTCTCCATCCCGCTCTTTTCATATCATTTGCTACCTACATCCTTTCTTTATGTCACATATTTTATGTTTAGCTAATATAATAAATTATATAGGAGGTAAGATATTATGTTTAAGCTTCTCAAGAAAACATTAGCAGTCTGTATGATAGGGTTCGGCCTTGGAATGCTTTTTGTATTGTTACTTCCTTTATGTGGTTGGCTATTTATCATTGGTGTAATTATCGTAATTGTTGGTCTGATTTGGTTATCATGTTAAAGGAGAGTGTAAATTTATATGACAATAGTAGTAAAAAAAGTTCCAAAATTCTTACGTGGATTTGTGAAATTCATCTTTGGTATCAAAGACTAATACATACAAATATATGTATGGCTAGCATTTATTAATTTTACAAACTAAGAAATTAAAATTTCCTAGTAAACAAAAAAGAGTAGAAATTTAAAATTCTACTCTTTTTAAATTTTATCTTAAACTCTATTAACTTTTCCAGAACGTAAACATTTTGTACATACTTTAATTCTTTTTGTTTGACCATTTTCCATAACCTTAACACTTTGTAAGTTAGGTTTCCATGTTCTAGCGCTTCTCTTACTTACGTGAGAACGAGCAATACTTAGTTTATTTCCGTGGCTTATAGATTTTTCACAAATTGCACATTTTGCCATTTTAAACTGCACCTCCAATTTTGATTATTAGACTGACTATTTAATACTATACCACAAATCAAACCAAATTACAAGCCTTTTTTGCAAAAAAGTTCATTCTCTTTTTACAGAATATATTTTTGTAATATTTTTATAAGGCAATATATCTTGAAAATTTGAATAACCGCGTTAGCGACCAAATGAAGCGCAAGCGAAGTGCGAATGGAGCAATCTACATTAGAATATAACCTTGTAGATTGCGACAACAAGGTTATGAAAAATTTTCAAGATATATTGCCCTTATACATAAATCTACAAAAATTATCTCAAAACATGTATATTATCATACCCACGTGAAATAATATAGATTTAAGAGGTGATACACTTGACCAACATAAACTGCTCAGCAAACTGCATTTATCAAAAAGACGGGAAATGTTCTTTTGAAGATATATTTGTCAAAACGCTAACTATTGGCTCAGACTGTGCCTACTTCTCCCCAAAAGAGAAAAAGTAGCTTACTTAAACACAATCTTGCCATCTTCTGCAAACATAGTCTTTTTCACATTATGAATAATCGTTCCGTCCAAAATTCCATCAGTTATATTATCTTCAACAACCGTTTGAATCGTACGTCTTAGTGGTCTTGCGCCATAATTTTTATCTGTACCTTGGCTTATTACATATTTTTTTACGCTGTCGTCAACCTCAATAACAATTCCCTGCTTTTCTAGGCGTTTCAATAAATTGTCAATCATTAAATCAACAATCTTCGCGATATCATTATCTTCCAATTTATGGAAAACAATAATCTCATCAATACGATTTATAAACTCAGGTCTAAACTCCTTCTTAAGCTCCTGCATTACATCTTTCTTTGTATTTTCATAATCAGACTTAGCCTTTTCCGCATCATTTTGAGCATTGGAAAACCCAAGCACCTTGCTATCAGTGATAAGCTTTGCGCCAACATTTGAAGTCATAATAATTACAGTATTCTTAAAATTAACAATTCTACCTGTGCTATCTGTAAGCCTTCCGATCCTCCAATATTTGAAGTAACATATTCATAACATCAGGATGAGCCTTTTCAATTTCATCAAAAAGCACTATTGAATAAGGTTTCTGCTTAACCTTTTTGGTCAAATATCCACCTTCCTCATATCCCACATACCCAGGAGGCGAGCCAATTAACTTTGATGTCGAATGAGATTCCATATATTCAGACATATCAATTCTAATTATAGAATCTTCTGTTCCAAATAGTACTTCTGCCAAAGCCTTTGAGGTTTCGGTCTTACCAACTCCAGTAGGTCCAAGGAATAAGAACGAACCAATAGGGCGATTTGGGTCTTTGATTCCAACTCTACCCCTTCTTATAGATTTTGCAACAGCCTCAATTGCCTCATTTTGTCCAACAACTCTTTTATGAAGCTCGTTTTCCAAATTTCTTAATTTTTCATTCTCATCTTGAGTGATCTTCTTTACCGGAATGTTTGTCCATTTCGAGATAACTTCAGCAATATTTTCATCAGTTATAACAGTTACCTCTTTTACATTCTCGTCATTCCACTTTTCCTTTTCTTTCTCTAATTTTTTAATCTGTTTTTGTTCCTTATCTCTAAGCTCTGCTGCCTTTTCGAAAGCCTGAGTATAAATTGCTTCTTCTTTTTCCTTCGTAATTTTTTCCAAAGTCTCCTCTAATGCTTTTAGCTTATCAGGTGTCGTATACTTTATCATTCTCGCATTAGATGCAGCTTCGTCTATTACATCAATCGCCTTATCAGGCAAAAATCTATCAGTTATATATCTTACAGAAAGGCTTACAGCAGCACTAATTGCTTCATCTGTAATCTTTACATTATGATGTGCTTCATATTTATCTCTAATTCCTTGAAGTATCATAATCGTACTTTGAACATCCGGCTCCTCTATAACAACAGGGCTAAACCTTCTCTCCAAAGCAGTATCCTTCTCAATATATTTCCTATACTCATCTATTGTAGTTGCTCCAATTAAGCTAATCTCTCCTCTTGCCAAAATTGGCTTTAAAATATTTGCTGCATCTATCGCACCTTCTGCAGAGCCTGCTCCAACTATTGTATGTATTTCGTCAATAAACAAAATAACATCTCCAGACTTCTTTACCTCATTTAGAGATTTCTTAATTCTCTCTTCAAAATCTCCCCTATACTTAGAACCTGCAACCATGCTTGATATATCTAAGTTCACGATTCTTTTATTTCTTAGCATTTGTGGAACTTCGCCATTTGCAATTTTTATGCTTAATCCCTCTGCTATTGCAGTTTTTCCAACACCTGGTTCTCCTATCAAGCATGGATTGTTCTTGGTTCTTCTAGTTAGAATCTGTATAACTCTATCTATTTCATCTTTTCTACCTACAACGGGATCGATTTTCCCTTCTTTTGCAAGCTTAGTCAAATCTATTCCAAATTGATTTAAAGTAGGAGTTTGCGAGAAGCTTGTCTCTTTTTTATCCTTTTCAGTTTTTATTTTTGTTTTATTATCCTCAGATGCGCTTTCAGTTATTACCTTCAAAATATCCTCAAATATCGTCTTAATATTAATATTTAAGTTAATTAAAACACGTACAGCAACACTATCGCCTTCCTTTAGAATTCCTATAAGAAGATGCTCTGTCCCTATATAATCTGAATTTAATTTTTTAGCCTCTACTGACGCATTTTCTAATACTTTCTTTGTCCTTGGCGTAAAGCCCAAAATCTTTTTTGCTTTAAGTCTTCCGTGGTCCAATTATATCTTCTATTTGAGCAAGAACTTTTTCCGCGGTAACACTTTGTGCCTCTAGCACTTTACTTGCGATTCCAGTCCCTTCTTTTACCAAGCCATAAAGAATATGCTCTGTTCCAATATAGTCATGTCCAAGTTCTAGAGTTATTTTATTTGCACATTCAATTACCTTTTCTGCACTTTCAGTAAATTTATATGTCATACTTTTTATCATCCTTCCAACTTTTGAAGTTTAGATTTCTCAAAGCCTATTAGCTATTATATCAAAATTTATACGATTTTCAATACATACGACAAAACTTCCCATTTTTCTTACTAATTAATTTTCCGTTGCAACCTTGTTATTTGGTAATTTCTTCCAATTTATGTGCAATTTCCTTTTGCTGCTCCAATGTAAGCCAAGCAAAATATGATGATATAAATTCTCCGTATTTTGTTTTATCTTCTTCTAAATCCATATTAAAACCCCTCCCAAAGATTATTATATGTAATCTTTAGAAGGGTTATAATGGAATAATTATGCTAATTTCATTGATAAAAGTTTACTAATTCCGCTTTCTTCCATTGTGATACCATATACAGAATTACCAGCTTCCATAGTTCCTTTTCTATGTGTAATTACCAAAAATTGGGTATCTTTTGTAAATTTTTTCAAATAATCTGCAAATCTGAAAACATTTACATCGTCTAAAGCTGCTTCAATTTCATCAAGTACACAAAATGGCGAAGGATTTATTTTAAGCATTGCAAACAAAAGCGCAATTGCAGTAAATGCTCTTTCTCCACCTGATAAAAGTGTCATATTTTGAAGTTTCTTTCCGAGGCGGTTCTACCCATATCTCAATTCCACATTCTAGCACATTTTTTTCATCATCTAGTTTTAAACTTGCTCTTCCTCCTCCAAATAGCTCTTTAAATACCTTTCCAAAAT
The DNA here is from genome assembly GCA_947629105.1 of uncultured Clostridia bacterium. Classification (GTDB taxonomy): domain Bacteria; phylum Bacillota; class Clostridia; order TANB77; family CAG-508; genus JAAWPK01. The sequence goes on from CANRCJ010000081.1 coordinate 4,832, forward strand.
CTTCATTTATTACTTTAAATTGTTTTATAAATTGTTCTTCCATTATTTTAAGCATTTCTTGAATCACATTTTTAAGTTTTGTCATTGTATTTTCAATATCTAACCTTTG
>CANRCJ010000082.1 GCA_947629105.1 uncultured Clostridia bacterium
TAGGGTTAAAACCAACTTATGGCTTAGTTTCAAGATATGGTTTAGTTGCTTTTGCATCATCACTTGACCAAATTGGACCAATTACAAAAGACGTAGAAGATGCTGCAATTCTTTTATCAATTATTGCAGGACATGATGAAAAAGATACAACATCTGCGGACATGCCAAAGAAGGATTACTCTTTAGCATTAAAAAATGATGTTAAAGGACTTAAAATTGGAGTACCGAAAGAATTCTTTGGAGAAGGAATAAATGAAGAAGTAAAGACAGCTCTATATAAAGCAATGGATGAGTATAAAAAACTAGGGGCAGTTGTTGAGGAAACATCTTTAGACATTGCAGAGTATGCTCTTGCAACTTACTATATTATTGCATGTGCTGAGGCAAGCTCAAACCTTGGAAGGTTTGATGGTATTAGGTACGGATACAGAGCTAAAGAATATGAAAACTTAAAAGAATTATATGTAAATTCAAGAAGTGAAGGATTTGGAGCAGAGGTAAAAAGAAGAATAATTCTTGGAACTTATGTATTAAGCTCTGGCTATTATGATGCATATTACAAAAAAGCACAAAAGGTTAGAACATTAGTAAAAGATGAATTTGCTAAAAATCTTGCAAAATATGATATACTTCTTACTCCAACATCACCAATAACAGCATTTAAGATAGGAGAAAAGTCAGAAAATCCATTAGAAATGTATTTGTCAGATATTTGTACAGTTTCAGTTAACATTGCAGGACTACCACGGAATATCTATTCCATGTGGTGTAGATAAAGAAGGAATGCCAATAGGAATGCAATTAATCGGAAATTATTTTGACGAAGAGAAAATTTTAAATGCAGCCTATACTTATGAAAAGGCTACTAACTTTAGAGAAAAATATAAACCTACGTTCAAAGGAGGTAATGCATAATGCCAAGAGAAGATTACGAAGCAGTTATAGGACTTGAAGTACATGCTGAGCTTTCAACTAAAACAAAGATATTTTGCTCATGCAAAACAGAATTTGGTGGAGAGCCAAATACACATTGCTGTCCAGTATGTATGGCAATGCCAGGAGCACTTCCTGTTTTAAATGAGAAAGTTGTTGAATATGCTGTAAAAGCAGGACTTGCAACAAACTGTGAAATATCAAGAGATAGCAAAAATGATAGAAAGAATTATTTTTACCCTGACCTTCCAAAGTCATATCAGATTTCGCAATTTGATAAACCTCTTTGTGAACATGGCTTTGTTGAAATTGAGGTAAATGATGAAAAAAAGAAAATAGGGGTTACAAGAATTCATATAGAAGAAGATGCAGGAAAATTAAATCATGACGACTATGGTAGAGGAAGCCTAGTTGACTTAAATAGAGCTGGGGTTCCACTAATTGAAATTGTATCTGAACCAGATATGCGTTCTGTGGAAGAAGCAGATAAATATTTAAAGAAATTAAAATCTATTCTTCAATACATAGAGGTATCAGATTGTAAAATGCAAGAAGGATCTTTAAGAGCTGACGTCAACGTTTCTGTAAGAAAGATTGGACAGAAAGAATATGGAACTAGAACTGAAATGAAGAATATGAACTCTTTTAAATCTATAACAAGAGCGATTGAATATGAGATAGAAAGACAAATAGATGTTATAGAAAATGGAGGAGTAATAGAGCAAGAAACATTAAGATGGGACGAAGTATCAGGAAGAACATTTTCAATGAGAGATAAAGAGGATGCTCATGATTATAGATATTTTCCTGAGCCAGATTTGGTAGCAATCAGACTTTCTGATGAGTATATAAAAAATATAAAAGAAAATTTGCCTGAACTTCCAGAAAGTAGAAAAGAAAGATATCTTGCAGAATATAAGCTTACACAAAAAGAAGCAAACACATTAACTTCTTCAAAATATTTATCAGATTTCTTTGAAGATGCTATAAAAATATGCAATAATCCAAAGGCTGTATGTAACTGGCTATTGTCAGACGTTGCAAGAATTTTAAATGAAAAAGAACTAGAGCCAGAGGATATTCCATTTAAGCCTAATGACATAGCAGAGCTCATAGAGCTTATTGAAAAAGGAACAATTAGTAGTAAGATTGCAAAAGATGTATTAGAGAAAATGTTTGAAAACCCAGAAGCTCCATCTGAAATAATAAAGAAAAACGGATGGGTACAAATATCAGATGAGGGAGCAATTAAAGAAGTTGTTCTAAAAATACTAGAAGCAAACCCACAATCTATTGAAGATTATAAAAATGGAAAGGATAAAGCACTTGGATATTTAGTTGGTCAAGCTATGAAAGAAACGAAGGGAAAAGCAAACCCTCAAATGTTAAATACAATGTTTAAAGAATATATGAAATAAAAAAAGCTCTAAATGTTTTAAAGAACATTTAGAGCTTTTCTGTTTTGTATTATTTTTTATCTGGAATGTATTCAAATAAGTCTGAAATTTCACAATTAAAGGCTTTACATATACTGTCTATTTGGCTAATGTCTATTCTTTTTGTTTCTTCATAGTACATTTTTGATATTGTCGCAGGTCTAATTTTTGTAAGTTTTGATAAATTCTTTTGAGTCATCTTATGTTTCCCGAGCAAATCCGATAGTTTAATTCTAATCATAATGACCTCCATTTCATAATTTTCAATAATGATTTTGTCGAAATAATTACTTATTTGTTGTATTTTATCATTTTATGTATTAAAATTACATAAAATCGTTAAAATACGACGATAAAAGTAATAAAAATATGGCTTGAAGTAAATACTATTTACTAATAAGTTATTATTTTATAAATAAGTGAAAAATAACATGTTAAAAATCACAAATGAGAATAAAGTTTGCAAAAATAACCAATAATATATGCAAATATGATATAAAGTGGTGTGTAAAATGTTAAAGAAGATATTAATTGGACTTTTTGCTGGAACAGTAACTGGACTCTTTGGATCAGGAGGACGGTATGATACTAGTTCCAGCTTTTACATTTCTTTTGAATATTGATGAAAAAGAGGCAAGAGCAACATCAATATTTTGTATATTGCCAATGGTAATTGCAAGTTCCATATTTTATTTTAATTCTTCGTATATAGAGTTTGATACAGGGCTTCTTTGCGCTGTTGGAGGAATAATTGGAGGATTTATTGGCGCAAAACTTCTAAATAAACTTTCAGATAAATATTTAAAAATATTTTTTACAGCTTTTCTTATATATGTTGCGATTAGACTAATTTTGCAGGGAGTAAGTGGAGGTTAATATGTTAAATATTCTTATTGGAGCAGTTTCTGGAATCGTTAGTGGAATGGGTATGGGAGGAGGAACCATACTTATACTTTGCCTATCACTTTTCTTAGGAAAGGAACAACATATTGCACAAGGAGCAAATCTAATATTTTTTGTACCGACATCATTGGTTTCGATATTTATAAACATTAAACAAAAATTAGTCAAATGGAAAATTGGTTTAACAGTTGCCTTTTTTGGAGTTATTGGAGCTATAATTGGGGCAAAAATTTCAGTAAATTTGGATACAAATAGACTAAAATTATATTTTGGAATATTTTTACTTTTGATTGCTGCATTTGAAATTTATTCTTTATTTTTTAAAAAAGAAAAAGCAAAATAAAGTATATATTTATCTAAAAAAGTAATACTAATATTAACTAAATTTTATAAGGGAGGAAAAAATCATGAAATTTGTAAAAGGTATGGTAATTGGAACAATGGTATCAGCAGGAATTGCTATGATGTACATGGAAACTACTAATAGAACAAGAAAAAATCTAATGAAAAAGGGAAAACAAGTTGCAAAGAAAATGGGGATAATGTAGCTTATATTCACATAAAATAAAAAGAAAGAATAGACTAATGTATATGAGGTGAAAGTAAAATATGCTAGATTTTATACTTAATACATTAGTCTATACGCTTGCATTTTACGGATTATTTCAAATTATAAGAAGTATTATGTACATAATGAAATATACCAATTTAAGTGAAGACCGGTATATATGTAATAATTGCTGTAAAAAATCAAGAAAAAAGAATTGACCGGAATCTTACGTTCAATATTATTTAAAGTAATGTATGGAAAAGAAGATGTTATTAAAAAAGTAATAGTAACAGATTTAGATTCTAAAGATAATACACTAAAAGCTTTGAAAAAGTTTAATAAAGAGAATAAATACATAAATGTTTCAAGCTGGAAAGAATGCAAAGAAATAATGGATTTAATAGATGATGTATAATTAAAAAAAATTATTGATATAATAACTTACTTATGCTAAAATAAAAAAAGTAAAGTGAGGAATATAATATGAATTATTTTAATAAACAAATTCATGAAGTAGAAAAAGAACTTGATAATAACATAGAGAATGGACTAAAAAGTGAAGAAATAACTAAAAAAATAGAAAAATATGGATATAATGAATTAGAAGGAAAAAAGAAAGAAAGCCTTCTAGTTAAATTTATAAAGCAATTTAAAGATTTCATGATAATTGTTTTGATAATTGCGGCAATTATATCTGCATTTGTTGGTGTAAGAGAAGGAGAAGGATTTACAGATTCGATAATAATACTAGTTGTTGTATTTGTAAATGCAATAATTGGATTAGTACAAGAGAGTAAAGCAGAAAAATCTTTAGAAGCACTTCAAAAGCTTAGTGCTCATGCGTCAAAGGTTGTAAGAAATGGAAATACGCAAGTTGTACCAGCAAGGGAGATTGTACCAGGAGATATCGTAATTTTAGAAACAGGAGACTATATCCCAGCAGACATAAGGCTAACAGAAGCGATTAATCTAAAAATACAAGAG
>CANRCJ010000083.1 GCA_947629105.1 uncultured Clostridia bacterium
CATGATTCCACCTTGAGAGGGTGGCGTCTTAACCGCTTGACCAAGGGGCCACATTTCTTTTTTATTTTAGCATAATGATTGTATAAATGTCAAGTATTATATTGCGTATTTGCTTCATCTTCTCTCACTGCATTAACAATTACTCTTCGTTTGTTATTACTATCACATGTAATTAATGTTATAATTTTATTTTCATAATTTATATTTTCCTTATTAATATCAAATTTTACATTGCTTCTACTAATTGATTTGTTTATATATTCTTCCTTGTCTTCTTGCAATTCAAAATTTTTCTTTATCAAGTCATTATTGGGTTCTAGATTATATGCTGAAAAAACTTTGTATATGTAATTTGCGTTTGGCGTATAAATTTTTACTTTTACATCTGTTCCAAGACTGCCATTTCTAATCTTATGCAAATTTGCAAACATCCTTTGGTTCTTCATATTATGTCCATAGATTACTGTATTATCATCTTCAAAGTTTGTATTAGTACTACTATCTACAAATATGCTGCCTGATACACTGCTTTTTTTGTATATATCTTTTCTTAGGTAATATTCATCTGTCGCTCCTTGAAGTATTGGATAATTTATGTATGTGTCATCAATTTTTATCCAAGCAAATATATCGCTATTTGTCTCTTTTAATTTAGCAAAATCCACTTCAAATTTAGCTTCATTTTCCCCTTCTTTTGTTTCTGTAACGACGTCTGAATAAAGCCCTTCTTCAAGTTGTTTTGTTTCTCTATCACTTTTAACCCAAATAAATACAAAATAGCCTGAAACTAAAAAGGCACAAATAAATATTACAAGTAGTATATTTATAAATATATTATTTTTCATAACTTCTCCTTAAACAGGTGGAACTAGGAATAAATCCTAGTTCCTTTTTACATTTTTATTTTTAATGTTTTGTTCTTTTTGCTTTCTTTTTAGAAATGCTTGTTTTTTTACAAACAATGAATAGAATTCCGATTAGAGATACATTCATTATTATCCAGAATGTTGTAATTGCTATGTCCCCAGTCTTAGGAACACCGCTATTATTTTGATTTTCTCCTGAATTACTATTATTGTCTGTGTCTCCTGGAGTAGTTGTATCTCCATTTCCAGCATTTTCTCCATTTCCAGAATCTTCTTGATTTCCTGAATAAACTGGATCTCCTGGATTTACAGTACCATTTGGATTATTTTGAATGTTAGGTCCTTCTGGTTTATCTGTTTCCCCATTCTTCACTGCTTCTGTATATTCTTTGTAGAATTCTTTATATTTGCCTTCTATATTTTCATAGTCATCTCCAATTAAAACTTTTGCATCTTCTCCATTAGTTGTGCTTACAAGAACAATACTATCAGTTATATTAAATAGTGTATTTCCTTCTTCATCAGAACCTGTATATAAAATATCTCCATCACTTATTATAAATGTATAAGATTCAACTACGTTTGTAATATTTAATGCTTTACCATACATATCTTTATCAGGTATAGATGTAACATATACTGTATATTCTCCATCTTCTAGGTCAGAAAATTCTACTTTACCATTAGATATTGTTTCTTCAGAAATAACTTTAACTATTCCATTTTTATCTTTTCCAGTTAGTCTAATTCCTATTCCTGCTATAAAGTTTGCATTTTGGTCAACGGTGTATAATACTACATTTGTTTTTGCAGGTACTACTATTACTTCACATTCTTCGTAAATTGTCTTACTTCCTTTTAGTCTTGCTGTAATTGTAACTTTTCCTGCTTTAATAGGTGTAATTTTTCCGCTTGCTTTATCTACTTTAGCAATTGTTTCATCACTCGAAGTCCATTCTATGTTACTTGCATCCGCCATATCTGCATCTGGTGGTTCAAAGCTAACATTTAATTTAGTATCTGTAGCATTATCTTTTATTTTCATGCTTAAATGGTCAAGTACTATTCCTTTAACCTCGATTGGTTTTACTTCAATCGTTACTTGAGCTGTTTTTGTACCTGCAGTCGCTGTTATTGTTGTTGTTCCTTCCTTTAATGCTTTTACTACTCCATCTTTTGCTCCTACTGTTGCAACCCCTTCATTGCTAGATTTCCATGTTACTGTTTTGTCAGTTGCATCATCTGGTCCAACTTCTGCTGTTAATGTTATTTCTCCTTTTCTTATTAGAGTTATCTTACTATCTCCAAGAATTTTTATTGAACTTACCTCTGTTGGTATAACCTCTATAGTAAATTCTTCACTTTTATGTTTCTGACAATCTGCCTCTTGACATGTAACTACTGCAACTACATTTACTTTTCCAACCTTTTTAGCTGTTACATAGCCAGAATTATTAATTTCTGCATAATCATTACTTGTAACTTCGTTTCCATTTGATTCTTTTATGAACCATTCAACGTGTGAAACTGTGGCATCAGATGGAGTTATTTTTGCATTAAGGTCAACTCCTTCTCCAACTTTAAGTTTTGTTTTTCCATTTTCTTCTACTTCAACTTCTACACCAGTAACTTCTTTAATAGCTTCTTTAACGGTTACATTATATTCAAGTTTAGCATCTTTGTTGTCTTCTGATATAACTGTAATTTTGCAGGTATTATTGTCTGGATTATACTCTTGAGCTTCTATAATTAATTTATTATTATTCTCTATTGAAGCTTTTGCAACCTCTACCTTATCACTTGTAGCAGTTAATTTTTTATTTGTTGCATATGCTGGAATAGTATTAATATCAATTTCTATTTTAGACTCCCCGTCAAGTCCTGATGTTCCCTTTCCTGCTATACTAATATTGTGATTTTCAATATCATCAGATAATTCAGTAACTCCAGTTTTAACTATTTTTATTGTACATGTAGCTTCTTTTCCATCAACAGTTACTTTTACTGTTCCTTCAATTTCTCCATCTTCTAGTAGCTTACTAATTGTTGCTTCATCATTCTTTGCTGTAACAGTTGCAACTTTTGCACTAGCAAGTTTAAGATAATCTCCTCCACTTACTAGCTCCCATTTGCCTATTGTTTCTGTTGCATTTTCAGGTGTAATATTTGCATGAAGAGTTATATTCTTTGATGCTTCTAATTCCACTGTATTATCCTTCATACCTTCAGCAGTAATTGATACTGATTGAACTGGAACTTTACTTGCTGTAACATTAAGTTTAACAATTTTTTCATTGCCATTTACATCAGTTGCTGTTGCAGTAATTAGTACCGGGGTAGCTTTATGTCCAACTACTGTTAGGTAGCCAGAGTCTGAAACCTTAACAACATTTTCATCATTTGATGTCCATGTAATTGGTCTTGCAGCTGTTTTCTTTGTATTTTCATCATAGATACGATACATGTCAGCTGTTAAATCATATGTATCACCCGTATTAAGGCTTAAAGTATAACCAGTTACATTATTTCCTTCAAGTTTTGTCTTTTCATTACTTGTTAACTCAAGATGAAGTTCAGGGTAAACCTCTAAAGTAATTGTTTTACTTACTTGGTTAAAGTTTTCTTCTTTATCCTTTTCCTTCATTGCTTCATACTTTTTAGTTTGTTCATTCCATTTCATTGGAGTAGCTACCATATAATATGAAGCTCCACTATCTGCTAAAGTAACATGACCAATCTCTAAATCCTTTTTATTTTGATTTTCTACCTTTTCTGGTGTTTCTGATGTTTTTGCTTTTGATGTTTTATACCATTCGTATTTTAAATAATCTGGATGATTTTTTTCATCTGCTGTTTGTGGATCAAAACTTTCATCTGCTGGTGTAAAGTCTTCTCCTGATACATCAACTTTTGGTTTGATTACAACATGATCTCCTTCTACATATTCAAATATAGATTTATCATCTTCAAAAGATATTGCTATATTTGGTATTTCAAAATCACTGCTTAAACCTTTACTTGTTTCTTCTTCATGTATTTCTTTTGCAACAAATCCAACATCTAATACAGCTCCTGTTGCAAAGTTATCATATCCTATAGTTAATGTTTCTCCTTGTTTATTGTTTACTTTTTGTCTAACACCATCAAGTGTTATAAAGTCTATCTCGTATCCCTTATCAGGTGTTATTGTTACTGTTTGACTGTCACCTTTATTCATTTTTAAAATGCCATTTTCGCCATCAAGCTCTTTTTCACCTTGCTTTATTTCTCCTCCTAAGGTTCTTGCAACTACAAGGTCTTTTACCTTTGGTGGCTCTTGTACATCATTTTTTACTGCAGTAATAGTGAAAGGTGAGAATGATTCTACCATAAGTATTAGTCCTTGACGGGTTACAGTAACAGGTATTTCTTCAACCTCTCCTGTTAATTCGTCAGTTAATGGATCTACTATATAGTGGTATGCTTTAAATGAAAGTTTTCCACTTTCTGCATAATCTTCATAGCTTGTTCCTGATGGGAAGCCTAAATTAATACGTACAGCTTCTCCAGTATATACTAAACATTTTTTACATACAGTAAGACTTATATTGTATGTATTGACTGTCATAGCATCTTCAAAGTCTTCTTTATATTTGCTGTTTTCAAGTGCATCTTCCATTTGCTCTGTTCTATTTGGTGAAGGTTCAGATGTTACTAAAGTTAATCTATCTTTTAAAGCATCTAAGAATGCTTGAGAATTTCTAGGATCAATAGTATCAAGGAAGTCGCTAAATTTCTCAGTTTGCTTAACATTTCCACTTTCATCTAGATTATCCATATCTCTAACTACCCATTTAGTTACATCTATATCAGATGTTTCCATAAGTTGTGGTTGAGCATACACTACT
>CANRCJ010000084.1 GCA_947629105.1 uncultured Clostridia bacterium
AAAACTTAATTAAACTTTTGTATAAATCTCCCAAAACAGGAAATAATCATAATAAAGATATTGATATGATTTTAGGAGGTAAATTTTATGAGAAGTGACAGAAGAAAAGTTAGAAGAAGAGATATTACAGGTGAAAATAGTGAAGGTGGTAGCATAAAAAATGCATTATATATTACAGGCACAATTTTAGCATTAGGAATAATTGCATTTTTTATAACGGTTATGGTATATAATAACAGCTTAGAAAAAGTATATACTGATTTAGAAAGTCAAAAATTAGCTGAAAGAACAGATGAAGCTGTAAGTAATGAAACAGAGGAAGCTAGTACAAATTTAGGAAAAACCATAGAAGAAATGGAAAATGTAGTTCAAAGTACATCAGTTGAAAATGAAGAAGAGACGACTGCAAATGTAGAAACAAAAAAAGATGAAACACCGAAAGAAACAAAAAATGAAGCAAAAGAAGATAAAACAAATAATACAACAGCTGAAACACAAAATCAAACTAAGGAAGAAGTAGTAAAACAAGAAGAGCCTAAATTTGCCTATCCAGTTGATGGAGAGATAATGAAGGAATATGCAAAAGACAATTTAGTTTATTCAGAAACTTTAAAAGAGTGGGTTACACATTTTGGAATAGATATAAAGGCTGATAAAACAACAGTTGTAAAGGCTTCTGAAAAAGGAAAAGTGACAGCAATAAAAAATGATCCAAGATATGGAACTACCGTAATAATCGAACATGCAAACGGATTTGAAACAAGATATGCTAATCTTTTAACAGCTGAATTTGTAAATGTGGGAGAAGAGGTAACTAAAGGACAAACTATTGGCACTGTTGGAAATACAGGAGCATTTGAGGTATTAGATGATTCTCACTTACATTTTGAAATTCTAAAGGATGGAGAATATCAAGATCCAATGTTATATATTGAATAAATAAAAAGGAGCAATTAATATTGCTCTCTTTTTTATTATGTGATATATTGGGTAACAAAAGGAGCAGGAATATGAATAAGATTGATACTAAATTTATAGGAAAAAATTTAATAATTTTAGAAGAAGTAGATTCAACTCAAAAGTACATAAAGGAAAAAGCAAAGCATGGGGCGGAAGATGGATTGGTAGTAATTGCAAATAACCAAACAGCAGGAATTGGGACAAATGGTAGAATATGGTATACAAAGAAAAATGAAAATTTAACGTTTTCTATGCTATTAAAGCCAAATTGTAATGTGAAAAATATAGAGAATTTAAGCATTGAAGTTGCAAAGATAATAGTCTATGTAATAGATAAAATGTACGGGTATAAGTTAGATATAAAATATCCAAATGACGTCATATTAAATGGGAAAAAGCTAGGGGGAATTCTTACAGAAACAATAGTAAATAATGAAATTGTAAAGCAAATTGTGATTGGTATAGGGTTAGATATAAATCAGGAAGAATTTGGAGAAGAAATAAAAGATATCGCTACTTCTTTAAAAAAGGAGTTTGGAAAAGATTTTGATAAGTTTGAAATATTAAATGAATTCTTAAAAGAATTTGAAAACAGATATTTAAAGATGATATAAAATTTATACAAAAACAAAAAATAGTCTTGTAAAATTCAATTATAATTGATATACTATATGTGAATTTATTTTAACACTAGGCATATTGCCTTAGGAAAGGATGGTATAATATATGGAAAATGAAGAAAATGAAAAGGTAGAAAAAGTAGAGGAAATTAATGTTACACCAGATAGCAGTGTAGTTATATCAGAAGATGTAGTTTCGGTAATTGCTGGAGTTGCAGTTTCAGAAGTACCAGGAGTTGTAGATACAGCAGGAGGATTTGCAGGAGGAATCTCAGAAGTACTAAGTGGAAAGAAAAAATTATCAAAAGGAATTAAGGTAGAAGTTGGAGAAAAAGAAACAAAAATAGATGTAAACATTATAGTAGAATATGGAACAAGAATACCTGATGTTGCTTTCGAAATCCAAAATAGAGTTAGAAAAGCTGTAAAAGAGATGACAGGATTAGAAGTCCTAGAAGTAAATGTACATGTACAAGGTGTTAGAACTCCTATAGATACAGAAGGTAAGGAAGAATAAAAGAATAAAAGGAAAAGGTATAGATATGAAGATATTAGATAAAATAACATTAATTCTATTTTCAGTAATTATATTAATAATTTCCATAGTTATGTTAATGTTAATGTTCGGATGGACTAACCTTACAACATTAACTACTTTATATGGAAAACTTATTGCAAACGAAATAGCAAGTAATATTGCACTTGGAGTTTTAATAGTATGTGCTTTACTTGCAATAAAAGCAATATTTTTTGGTGGAAGCTCTAGTTCAAATGATAAAATGAATGGAGACGGAATTTTACTTCAAAATGAATCTGGAAAATTGTTAATATCCAGAGAAACAATAGAAAATCTTGTTAGTGGAGTAGCTAATGGGTTTGAGAATACTCAAAGTGTTACAACAAAAGTCTTGGTTGATAGTCAAAATTCTTTAAGAGTATTTGTTACGCTAATGGTATTACCAAATACAGTAATAAATGAGCTTTCTATGAATTTACAAGCAAGAATAAAAGAAGTTGTAAAAAAGGTTACAGACTTAGATATAAAGTCAATAGATATAAAGATAAAAAATATTACAACTTCTGAAGAAAATAAAGAAGTTTAAAGGAAGTAAGTATATATGAAAGATTTAAAAAGTTTTTGTTATGAATATAGAGGAGCAATAATTGGAGGAATAATTGCGATAATTGTGCTTTGCACAGGACTATTAAGATTAGTACTTGGAATACTTGTATTAAGTGTTGGAGTATTTTTAGGAAACTATATTCAACAAAATAAATATGAAGTAAAACAAAAACTATTAGACTTCATAAATAGAATTTAAGGGAGATAAAGTAAAGGACAAATTATATGAATAGAACTAAATCAAGAGAGTTAGCATTTAAGCTAATATATGAAAAAGAAATACAAAAAGTAGTTGAAGAAGATACTTTAGAAATATTTTTTGAGTCTAATGAAATTGAAGAACCAGAAGTAAAAGAATATCTTAAAGATATTCTTTTTGGTGTTTCTAAAAACGAAGAAAAAATAAATAGCTTAATAGAAAAAAATCTTAAAGAGAATTGGACAATAGATAGAGTTTCTAAAATAAATATAAGCTTACTTAAAATTGCAATTTACGAGATGATATATAAAAAATTACCATACAAAGTTGCAATAAATGAGGTAGTAGAACTTGCAAAACAATATTCTGATGAACAAGCTAGTTCTTTTATAAACGGAGTCTTAGCAAGTATTGTAAAAGAAGAAATTTTAAACAATTAGAAAATAGGAGAAATAAATGGAAATAACTCCAATAACCATTACAGAATTAAATAAATATATAAAAGATAAAATCGCAGCAGATGAATTCTTACAAAATGTGTACATAAAAGGAGAAATATCAAATTTTAAAAATCATTATACAGGACATCTATATTTTACATTAAAAGATGAAAATTCATTAATAAAATGTATTATGTTTAAAGGCTATGCTGAAAGACTTAAGTTTACGCCAAAGGACCGGAATGAAGGTCGTAGTATTTGGTACTGTATCTGTTTTTGAAAGAGATGGAGTTTACCAAATATATTGTAAAGCAATGAAAGAAGATGGAATAGGAGACCTTTACACAGCATACAATGAGCTAAAACAAAAGCTAGAAAAAGAAGGGCTATTTGACCAAAAGTATAAAAAGAAAATTCCATTTATGCCTAGAAAGATAGGTGTTCTTACATCAAAAACAGGAGCTGTAATAAGAGATATAATAAATGTAAGTACGAGAAGAAATCCAAATGTATATATAAGGCTTCTACCAGTTCCTGTACAAGGAGAAGGAGCAGGAGAAAAAATTGCTGATGCAATTAGGGTAATGAATGAGAAGAACTTAGCAGATGTCATAATTGTAGCAAGAGGAGGAGGCTCACTTGAAGACTTGTGGCCATTTAATGAAGAAGTAGTCGCAAGAGCAATTTTTGCATCAGAGTTACCTGTTATTTCGGCAGTAGGACATGAGACAGATTTTACGATAGCAGATTTTGTAGCTGACTTAAGAGCACCAACACCATCAGCAGCAGCCGAACTTGCAGTACCTGAAATCAGCAAGATAGAAGATACTTTAAGAAACTATCAAAATAGGTATAGAGTTGCATTAAAGAAACATGTTGATTTTATGAAATTAAGATTTGAAAAGTGCATGCAGTCAAGGGTATATAAAGAGCCTTTACAAGGAATTAATGAAAAGTATATTACAGTAGATATGTTTGTTAAAAATATATGCAATGATGTAAATAAAAAGCTAATGCTATCTAAGAAGGATTTTGCAAATGGTATTACGAGATTAGATGCACTAAGTCCTTTAAAAACATTAGCAAGAGGATACAGCATAGCTACAAAGGATAGCAAAATTGTAAAGAGTGTAAAAGAATTAAATGTAGGAGACAGAATTAATATAAGATTTGTTGATGGCGAAAAACAAGCAGATATTGTTTAGCAAAATAATACAATAGTAATCATTTTG
>CANRCJ010000085.1 GCA_947629105.1 uncultured Clostridia bacterium
TATGATAGGTATGCCAGAGGCGAGGATCATACTTGCTGATCCAGCAGTATATGTTGCTACATCTAAAAAATCAAATGCAGCATATTTAGCTGTAGATAAAGCATTAAATGATGTTAAGACAAAAGAAACTGGAGAAGTACCTATGCATCTTAGAAATGCACCAGTAGAAGAAATGCAAAACTTTGGATATAGTAATGGTTATAAATATCCACATGATTATCCAGGACATGTGGTTGAACAACAATATTTACCTGACGAAATGCTAGGCACCAAATATTATATTAAAGACGATACAGTGGAGGATTGATTTATTCAATCCTTCTATTATCTTTTGAATTTAGTCTTTCATATTCTTTACATTTAATTTTATAATCTAATTGCATACATAAGTATCTATAATACATGTATGCTTGCTCATATTGCATCATAGGATTAAACATAGGGTCGTTCATACTTGGATCAAAGTTTAAATTATCATAAGGAGAATATCCGTTAAAATCAACATTTTTATCCATTATTTAACCTCCTAAAAAATATCTTTTCTAAATCTTATTCTAAAAAGCAAAATTTATGAATATTTTAGAATGAGATATAAAGTGTAAAGTAAGGGGGAGACCATAATGAAAGAAGTATCTGAGGCAAGAGTAGTAACGGAGAAAAGTAGTGCAGTAAAAATTTTAAAAGGACTTATAATTGCATTTATTACAACTCTTGTGTTACTGTTCGTGTATGCAGCTGTTCTAACTTATACAAATTTAGATGAAAGTACAATAGGTCCAGTTATAATAGCAATAACAGGGGTAAGTATATTAGCAGGAAGTTCTATAGGCGCAGGTTCAATAAAGAAAAATGGGATTTTAAATGGAGGGATTATAGGATTTGTGTACATATTGCTTATATATTTATCTTCAAGCATAACACGGAAGTAATTTCACATTAAATATATATTCAATTATTATGATTATTCTGGGAATTGTTGCAGGCATGATAGGAGGGATAGTAGGGGTAAATTTAAGATAAAATCATAAAAAAAATCGGGGACACATCCTCGATTCTTTTTTCATATTCATATTAACTTATGCATTTTTTGCTGTTTCAGCAATCTTTGCGAAAGCTTCGCTGTCAGAAACTGCAAGCTCTGCAAGCATTTTTCTATTTATAGAAACATTAGCTTTTTTAAGACCTGCAATTAATTTGCTGTAAGTTAAACCATTTTGTCTAGCTGCTGCATTAATTCTAGTAATCCATAATTTTCTAAAATTACTCTTCTTGTCTTTTCTTCCAACATAAGCATACATTCCTGATTTCATTACAGCTTGTTTTGCTGTTCTAAATCTGTAATGTTTAGCTCCATAATAACCTTTAGCTTGTTTTAATATCTTTTTATGTTTTTTACGTGTTATTCTTGCTGTTTTAACTCTTGCCATTTTAAATTCCTCCTTAATCTTTAACTATATGGTAATAATCTCTTAATTCCATTTTCACATGTTTTATCAGCGTAAGCATTTTGAATCTTACCTGTTTTCTTTTGTCTTCTTGTTTTGTTAGCTAAAAGATGTCTTCTATTTGATTTTGTTCTTTTAACTTTTCCTGTAGCTGTCATACTGTATCTTTTATTTGCAGCTTTGTTAGTTTTTAGTTTTGGCATGATTTCTTTCCTCCTTTAAAATTAATAATTATAATTTCTATTTATTTAATGAAAAAATTATAAACATATTCTTTCCTTCTAGTAAAGGCTTTTTCTCTGGAGTAGCAATATCAGAAAGCTCTTCGATAAATCTATTCAAGACATCTTCTCCAAGCTTTACATAGTTAAGCTCTCTACCTCTAAAACGAACTGTAATCTTTACTTTAGAACCACTTTCTAGAAACTTTCTAGCATTTTTTAATTTAAAATTAAAATCGTGTTCTTCAGTATTAGGGGTAACTCTTAATTCCTTTACTTCAAGTGATTTTTGCTTCTTCTTAGCTTCTTTTTCACGTTTAGCTTGTTCAAATTTGTATTTACCGTAGTTCATAATTTTACAAACTGGTGGGTTACCATTAGGAGAAACTAGAACTAAGTCTAAATTCTTTTGAATAGCTAAATCTAAAGCTTCTTTAGAAGACATAATACCTAGCTTTTCACCAGAATCGCTTATTAATTGAACTTCACTTAAACGTATTTGTTCATTGATTAGTAATTCTTGTTTTATGGTTAAAACCTCCATTCTTAATAAGTATTAAAAAATAGACTTGCATAAAAACAAATCTATCCACTAATTTAATATTAAAATTAAATAACCTTTTCCTAAAATATTGGTAAGGTGAGAAGTGGATGACTTCTTCTTAAACACATATATATTATACACTTTTTTTTGGAAATGTCAACAAAAAATTAAAAAAATGTATGATTTTACTAGACTAAATTGAAAAAATGTAGTAAAATATATTGCGATAAATATAAATGGAGGAAATAGCATGCGGATTTATTAATATAGGATATGGAAATATAATTTCCGGATCAAGAATAATATCAATAATAACGCCAGGTGCTGCGCCTATTAAAAGATTAATACAAGAAGCAAAGGACAAGTCACTTGTAATAGATGCTACATCAGGAAGAAAAACACGAGCAATAATTATTATGGATACAGGACATATTGTCCTATCAGCAGTTCAACCTGAAACTGTAGTAAATAGATTGAATAAAGATGTTTTCGAAAAGGGGGATGAATAATTATGATGGTAAAACCAACTGTAAATGAACTTTTGACTAAAGTAGATAACAGATATGAATTAGTAGTTGCTACTGCAAAAAGAGCAAGACAACTAGCAAATGGAGAAGCATCACTTACTAATAAGAAAGAAGCCTCACCTGTTACACTTGCTGCTGTTGAAATAGCTGAAGGTAAGGTATACGTAAAATAAATTTTGAAGGAAGGAGTGCATGATTATTTAATTTTTTAAATATATCATGCAATCAAAGTTAAAATGCTAGTAATATTATCTGGAGTTGCAGGAGCAGGAAAGGACACAATAAAAAAAGAGGTAATAAAAAGAATGGAAGATGTTGTATCAATTCCATCTATTACAGATAGACCCATAAGACCAGGAGATGTCCCAGGAGAAACATATATTTTTGTAAGCAATGAAGAATTTAAAAAGATGATTGATAATAACGAATTATACGAATTTGATATACATCATAACCATTATTATGGAGTTCCAAAAAAATACTTAAATGATAAAATCAAAGAGGGAAAAACAGTTATAAAAGATGTTGATGTAAATGGAACTGAAAATCTAGTTAAAATTCTAAAAAAAGATATGAAGGTTGTAACAATATTTTTAAGAGTTCCAAAAGAAGAACTTAGAAAAAGACTTGAAAATAGAGTTGATAAACCAGATGAGAAAGAGATTGAACTAAGGCTTGGAAGATTCGATTTTGAAGAATCAAAAATGTCAAATTATGACTACGTTATAGATAATGTTAATCAAGAGGAAACATTACAAAAGGTAATGGAAATAATAAGAAAAAACAGGTAAAGAGTTTCATGTTTGTCGTAATTTGTCGTGCGATTTTTGTTGACAGAGTATAAAAAATGTTGTATAAAAAAGATAGTGTTAATTTTAATACACTATCTTTTTTAATTTGCAACTTTGTATTAGTACAAATATATTATCAAAAAATTTAAAATCTTATAAAAATCAAAAAGAGGGAAAATGTTATCAATAATTAAAAGTATATCTTTACATGGACTAAATGGGTATTTGGTTAATGTAGAAGTTGATGTGTCTCGGTGGACTTCCATCATGGGAAATTGTAGGACTTCCAGATGCAAGTGTAAAAGAATCAAAGGAGAGAATAAAAGCTTCTATAAAAAATACAGGCTTAAAGCTAGAAAGTAGAAAAATAGTAATAAATTTATCTCCAGCAGATACAAGAAAAGAAGGCTCTATTTATGACCTTCCTATGGCAATAGGTATATTAATGTCTAATAGATATATAAAAAAATCAAATTTAGAAGAGACAGTATTTGTTGGTGAATTATCATTAGATGGAAAGATTAATAGAGTAAATGGAATATTCCCAATTACATTAGAAGCTATGAAGCTTGGAATGAAAAGAATCATTCTTCCTAAGGAAAATGCAAAAGAAGCAGCAGTAGTCCAAAATATAGATGTTATAGGGGTTAGCACTTTAACTCAATTAATTGAATATTTAAATGGTACTAAAATGATAGATAGAGAGAGAGTAAGTTTAGATGGAATATTTGATAAAAAGGCTCAATATGAAATGGATTTTAGTAGTGTAAAAGGACAAAAAAGTGTTAAACGTGCATTAGAAGTTGCGGCAGCGGGAGGGCATAATTGCCTTCTTATTCGGATCTCCTCGGGACGCGGTAAAACTATGATGGCAAAATGTATACCTTCTATACTACCAGACCTAAGCTTAGAAGAGGCACTTGAAACAACAAAGATATATAGTATAGCAGGACTTCTTAAATCAAATACGCCAATTATTTCAAAAAGAGTATTTAGG
>CANRCJ010000086.1 GCA_947629105.1 uncultured Clostridia bacterium
GCTCTGGTTCAAAGAATACTTCTACTAATTCATCTGATTTGAATTTATTAAGTAGACTGGTTTATGGAGAAGCAAGAGGAGAAGAATACATCGGACAAGTTGCAGTTGCAGCAGTAGTATTAAATAGAGTAGATAGTCCAAATTTCCCAAATTCTGTTTCAGGTGTAATATATCAAGGAGGAGCATTTGATGTAGTTAGTGATGGACAAATAAATTTATCACCTAATAAAACTGCAATTAGTGCTGCACAAGATGCATTAAATCGGATGGGATCCATCAAATGGCGCATTGTATTACTTTAATCCAAATACTGCAACAAGTTCATGGATATGGTCCAGAAAGCAAACTTTAAGACTTGGAAGTCACATATTCTGTGTATAAACTTATAAAAAAATATAAAGAGAGAGGTAAAATAACCTACTCTCTTTTTGTAAAAAAATGAAAATATTTCTGTAAACATTATTTAAACTGCCCTATTGCCAAATTGAAAAAAGTATTGTATAATAAACACCGATATACATAATTATTACAGAAGTATTAAATTTCTATTACATTTCTGTAAATATTATTGACTTATTAAATAAATCTAATAAAATATATATAGAAAAAAAGGCGGGAAGGCTTTGAGAGTAATAAGTGGAATTGCTAGAGGAACTAAATTAGATACATTAGAGGGAATAAGCACAAGACCTACGCTAGATAGAGTAAAAGAAGCACTATTTAATATAATACAAAATGAGATATATGATGCAAAGGTATTAGATTTGTTCTCTGGAAGCGGAGCACTGGCGATAGAAAGTATAAGTAGAGGTGCGAAATATGCAGTAAGTACAGATAGTTCAAAAAAAGCAATAGAAATAATAAAACAAAATGTAAAAAAGACACATTTTGAAAATAAAATTAAAATAATAAACAAAGATTACAAAAAAGCTTTAGAAGAAATAAGTGAAGAAAAATTTAATATAATATTTCTAGACCCACCATATAATACAGACTTTGGAATAGAATCAACAAAAATTATTATAGAAAATGATATGCTTTTAAATAATCGGAATAATAATTTTTGAGACTGACAAAGAAGACACAGAGTATATGGAAGACCTAAAGAAATATACAGATGTCATAGACATAAGAAAATATGGAAGAGTAAAACTTATATTCTTACGTCGAAAGGAGTAAACATATTTATGGAAATATTTACACTATTAGAAACTTTAGAGGAACTTATTGAAAACAGTAAATCAGTACCTTTTACAAGTAAAGGAATTATTGACAAAGAAGAAATGTTAGATTTAATTAAAGAGGTAAGAATAAAGCTTCCTGAAGAATTAAAACAAGCTAAATGGGTAAAAGAAGAAAGAACAAGAATACTAATAGAAGCTCAAAAAGAAGCAGATGATATTGTAAAAGAAGCAGAAAATAGGATAATTGCAATGATTGATGAGCATGAGATTACAAGAAAAGCTTATGCACAAAAGGCAGAAATAATTGAAACAGCTAATGAAATGGCAAGAGAAATATCAAATGGAACAAAAGAGCATGCAGATGCTTTACTAGAAAAGATTGAAAATGTTCTAGAAGATACTTTGAAAACAATACAAAATAATAGAAAAGAATTATCATAATACATATTCACACTAAAGAAAATGAGAAGGAAAAGTGAGAATGAAAAATAATTTTTATAAAAATGAAAAAGGAATAACATTATTGCAGCTTTGTCTTCTTGTAATTATATTTATATTAATCGTTATGATAATAGGTAGCATTTTAATTGCAAAAGACAGAATGGTAGATAGAAGCGAAAGGTTTAAAAGAGATTATGGATATATAAACTATGGTGCAGAAGTAGAACACGTTAGAAATAATATATTGCTAAAATATGACGAACTTGAGCAATCTGTATCATTAGAACAATTAGCGCATGAAATGATGGAAAATGCAGATTGGATACTTGCTGCATATGTTTACATGAATGATGAAGGGGTAGATGAATATATAGTAGTGGTAACAAAAGAAAGATATACATTTCATGTAAATTATGATTGGATAACAAGAGTAGAGGAATAAGATATATAAAGGGAAGAACTTATTTTATATAAGTTCTTCTTTTTATGCCTAAAATTACATAATTTTCTTGTAATTTCAAAAAAAATAATATATAATATTTGCTGTATAAAATTAAGAAAAAGAAGGAGCAAATAATATGGGGAAAGCGCAGGTCGAACCAAAAACATTACCAGGTTTTATGGAACTATTACCAAATGACCAAATAAAGTTTAATGAGATAAAAGAGAAAATTCAAAAATCATATGAGAAGTTTGGTTTTTTGCCACTTGACACTCCTATAATAGAATCATCAGAAGTATTGCTTGCAAAGGCAGGAGGCGAAACAGAAAAACAGGTATATAGATTTAACAAAGGAGATAATGACTTATCTCTTAGATTTGACCTAACTGTTCCACTTGCAAAATATGTAGCTGAATATTATGGAGAACTTAGCTTCCCATTTAAAAGATATCAGATTGGAAAGGTATATAGAGGAGAAAAGGCACAGGCAGGAAGATACCGTGAATTCTATCAATGTGATATTGATATAATAGGGGATGGACATTTAAGCATTATGTATGATGCAGAGCTTGCACATGTAATATATAACACCTTTAAAAGCTTAGGATTTGAAGATTTTACAATATGTATAAATAATAGAAAAATATTAAATGGAATGTTTGAACATTTAAGCTTAAATGATAAATCACAAGATATATTAAGAATAATAGACAAAATAGATAAAATCGGTAAAGCTAATATGATAAATGAACTGAAAGAGTTAAATATTACAGAAAATCAAATAAATATGATAATTAAATTTATAGATATTCAAGGAACAACTGATGAAAAGATTAAAGAATTAGAAAAATTAGGAATAAATACAGAAAGCTTTAATACAGGAGTTTCTGAACTTGAATCCGTAATAAGTTATATGAGAATGTTTAAAGTTCCAGAGAAGAATTTTAAAATAGATTTAAAAATAGCAAGAGGACTAGATTACTATACAGGAACTGTATATGAGACATTTTTAGATGACTATAAAAAGCTAGGTAGTGTCTGCTCAGGTGGAAGATATGAAAATCTAGCAGAATATTACACAGATAAGAAACTTCCAGGAGTTCGGAATATCTATTGGACTTTCTAGATTTTTCTATCAAATGAATAAAGAAAATATTTTAGATAAAGAAAATAAATCAATATCAAAAGTCTTAGTTGTTACTATGGATGAAGAAGGAATGCAATATGGAGTGGATGTAGCAAATACTTTAAGAGATAATAATATAAATACAGAAATGTTTTTAGAAGATAAGAAATTAAAAGCAAAATTTAAGTATGCAGATAAGCTAAATATTCCATACATAATAGTAATCGGTGAAGAAGAAATACAAAATAAAAAAGTTACTTTAAAATCTATGATAACAGGTGAGCAAAAAATGCTTTCTTTAGAAGAAGCAATTAAAGAAATTGGTTAAAGGAAGGAAGAAATAAAGTGAAAGAGAAAATCGAAAAGATAGGAAATTGTGCAAACGAAGAAATTGCAAATGCAAATAGCATGCAAGCTTTAAATGAAATAAAAGTAAAATACTTAGGAAAGAAGAGCGAACTTTCTAATGTTTTAAAAGACATGGCAAGTCTTTCAAAAGAGGAAAGACCTATAGTTGGTAGTATTGCAAATAAAGTTAGAAAAGAGATAGAGGAGAAAATTAATGAAAAGGAAATAGAGCTTTCTAAAAAAGAACTTTCAGAAAAGCTTGAAAAAGAAAGAATAGATGTAACTCTTCCAAGTACAAAAATAAAGAGAGGCTCTAAGCATCCAGTAAATAGAGTAATCGAAGAGATTGAAGATTTATTTGTTTCAATGGGATACACGGTTGAAAGCGGACCAGAGCTTGAGACAGATAGGTTTTGCTTCGAACTTTTAAACTTACCACAGGGGCATCCTGCAAGAGATATGCAAGATAGTTTCTATATAACAGATGAGTACTTATTAAGAACACAAACATCTGCAGTTCAAGCAAGAACAATGCTTGCAAATGAAGAAAAAACACCAATAAGAATGATATGCCCAGGAAAGACATATAGAAGAGAAGATGATGCAACACATTCTCATCAATTTACACAGGCAGAAGGCTTAGTAATAGATAAAAATATTTCTTTGGCAGACTTAAAAGGAACTCTTGAAATATTTGCAAAAAAGATAATAGGAGAAAACTCAAAGTTAAGATTTAGACCAAGTTACTTCCCATTTACAGAGCCATCTTACGAAGTAGATGTATCTTGCTTTAAATGTGGAGGAAAGGGATGTAATATTTGCAAACAAACAGGCTGG
>CANRCJ010000087.1 GCA_947629105.1 uncultured Clostridia bacterium
AAATTCTTTTGAATATTTTGACATAAAAATGAACCCTCCTTGTTAAACTTTTTGTCTAACAATTTGGGTTCACTTCAGAATTCTGTTACTTTAATTTATATATTATTCCCATCTTGTATAAACATAAAAAATAATATATAATAGCATAAGAAAAGAGGTAATAAATGGATTTAACTCAAAATGTCCAATATATTAAAGGAGTTGGAGAGGCAAGAGCAAAAATCTTAAATAGACTCCGGAATATATAATTTAGAAGATTTAATTACATATTATCCAAGGAATTATGAAGATAGAAGTGTTCACAAAAAACTTAGTGATGTTCAAGATGGAGAAGAAACTTTAATAAAAGCATATGTTGCATCAAGAATGCAAGTTATAACTACTAGAAATAGAAAAATGAAGATTTGCAAAATGATAGTTAGAGATGATACAGATGCATGTGAGGTAACTTGGTATAATCAGCCATACCTTAAGCAAAACTTTCATTTAGGAGAAGAATATAATTTCTTTGGAAAAATTACGAAAAGAAGCGGACATATTGAAATGATGTCTCCTGTATTTGATAAGGTAGGAAGTAAGAGTAATACAGGCAAAATTATTCCGATATATCCACTTACATATAATATATCTCAAAATCAAATAAGAAAAATAATAGAAAATGGGCTTAAAGTGGTACAAAATTCTTTAGAAGAAACTTTGCCTAAATACATAATAGAAGAAAATAATCTTCTAGACATAAATTCTGCAATTAATAAAATACATTTTCCAGAGAATTTTGAAGAGTTTGAAAGAGCAAGAACAAGGCTTGCCTTTGAAGAACTTCTTATAATGCAACTTTTGTTATTAAACTTAAAAAATAAGTGCATGGAAAAGCAAAGCGGAATACAGTTTGATAAAAATGTGAAGATGTCTGATGTAATAAACAAATTGCCATTTAATTTAACTAGAGCACAGCTAAGAGCTTTAGAAGAAATTGACAAAGACATGGAATCAGATAGAATAATGAATAGATTACTTCAAGGAGATGTTGGCTCTCGGCAAAACAGTAGTTGCAATAATTGCTGCATATAAAGCAGTCAAGTCGGGGTATCAAATGGCGATTATGGCACCAACTTCGATACTTGCAACTCAGCATTTAGAAAGCTTTTCAAGCATATTAAGTCAATTCGGGATAAAATGTGAACTTTTAATTAGCAATATGACTGCAAAAAAGAAAAGAGATGTGCTTGATGCAATAGAGAAGGGAGAAGTAGATGTAATTATTGGAACACATTCTATACTTCAAGATAATGTTAAATTTAAAAATTTAGGACTAGTAATTACAGATGAACAACACAGATTTGGTGTAAATCAAAGAAAAGTAATAGGTGAAAAAGGAAAAAATGTAGATAAAATCGTAATGACTGCAACACCAATTCCTAGAACTCTTGCACTTATCCTTTATGGAGACCTAGATATATCAGTTATTGATGAACTTCCTCCAAACAGAAAGAAAATAGACACATTTGCAGTTCCGCTTTCTATGGAAGAAAGGGTTAATAATTTTATTAAAGAACAGGTAAAAATGGGTAGACAAGCATATATTGTGTGTCCACTTGTTGAAGAAAATGAAGACATAGATGCAAAATCAGTTTTAGAATTATTTGATAGATATAAAACGCAAGTATTTAGTGAATTTAGGGTAGAATATATACATGGAAAGCTAAAGCAAAAAGAAAAAGATGCAATAATGGAAGATTTTAAAAATGGTAAAATTGATATTTTAATCTCAACAACTGTTATAGAGGTTGGAGTAAATGTTCCAAATGCAAGTGTTATGGTAATACAAAATGCAGAACGATTTGGCTTAGCTGCTCTTCATCAATTAAGAGGTAGAGTTGGAAGAGGAGAATATAAATCATATTGCATACTTAAATATCAGGGAAAATCAGACAATGTAAGACAAAGAATGAAGGTTATGCAGGAAACAAATGATGGATTTATTATATCTGAGAAAGACTTGGAACTTAGAGGATCAGGAGAATTCTTTGGAACTAAGCAACATGGAATTCCAGAATTTAAAGTTGCAAACCTTTTTGAAGACATGAACTTATTAAAAAAAGTCCAAAGCTTAGCAATAAAGATTCTAGAAGATGATAAAAGCCTAGAAAAGAGCGAAAATCTGATTTTAAAGAAAGCTATAGATAAAGAATTTAGTGGAAAGATAGAAATATAAAACTATATAAGAAAATAACAAAAATAACTTGATATTTTTTGCAGTTTATTGTATGATATTATATGTAAAATTAAGATTAAAATAAATTTATTTAGAGAGGATAATAAAAATGAAAAAAGTAATAGCTATAGTTATGGTAATCTTAGCACTCTTGTTATTTTGCTCAAGTAATGTTTTTGCTACAAATGAAATATTAGATTCAGAAACAACAAGCCAATTAATAGAGCTATCAGAAACACAAAAAAAAGAACTAGCAGATTATGTAGAAGAATATGGCTCAGAGACATATGGCTTTACAGCATTTGTATTAAGTAAAATACAGATATTTAGTATTCCATTTTGTTTTTTAGGAATAGCAATAAGTGCGATATATCAATATGTAATTGGTATTAGAAAGCTAGATGTAAGATACAAAGGATTTTATACAATGATTGCTTTTATTACATTATTTGTAATAGCTCAAGTATTACCACTTGTGTTTGTTATAGTGATAAAAGGATTTGGAAGGAGTTAACAAATGAAAGTTTTATTTGCGGTTAATAATGAAAATATATCAGAGTCAATTATTAAATTATATCAAAAAGAATATAAAGAAATAATCTCTGGGAAAAATGTTTATTATTTTAATGCAATAATTAAGGAATTACAAAGAGACCAAACATACGATAGAGTTGTAATTAGTGAGGATCTAGAGCCTTATTCAAATAATAATTTTGATATCGTAGACAAATTTTTATTTGAACAATTAGACAAAATAAGTGACGAAGCAATAAATGATGTAGGAAGTGATATTCCTATAATATTTATTGCGACAGATAGACGTTCTAAGTCAGATAATTTATTATCTAAACTTTTCTCTATAGGTATATATGATGCTTTACTTGGAAGTGATAGAAGTATACCAGAAGTTTGTAAGCTTTTAAATAAACCACGTACAAAAAAAGAAGCAAAGGTATACTATAAAATAGAAACAGAAGAAGTAAAATATCAAGCTGAATCAGAAGAAAGTGTTAGTGAAACAGAAATACAGAATATTCTAACACACTATAAGAAACTTGGAAAAAACCAAGAAAGATATGTAGAGAGCTTCAATAATATTGCAGCTCAATATAATGATGCACAACTTAGAATAATCTCGAAGTTCTTGCCAATAGGCGTAAAAGCTGTTCTTGAGGCGGAATCTCCAAAGTATCAATCTATAATGACATTTGGAGAAGGAACATACAATAAAAAACAAGAAGAAAAGAAAGATGATTTGAAAATTGGCTTTATAGAAACTCATTCTAATAAAGGAATGCCAACAAAACCTGTTGTAATACCTTCTGCTGTTGGTAAAAGCAATATAAAGAAACTTACAAGAAAACAAGAAAAGCCAGTTGAAGATATAAATGAAGTTCAAAAACCAAAGACAGAAGAAGATGCTTTTTCAGATATAATGGGAGAGCAAGAAGTAAAGCCTAAAGTAGAACAAGTAGAAAATATTAATACAGAACCTGTTCAAGAAGAACCAGTAAAAAGAAGAAGAGGAAGACCAAAGAAACAAGTAGAAGAGAATGAAGAAGTTGTAGAGGAAACTACTCCAAAAAGAAGAGGAAGACCTAGAAAAGAAGCAGAACCTGTTCAAGAAAGTTTATTTTCAGAAGAAAAAGAAGAACGTGAATTACCAGAAGTTAATGAGAATGAAGATAATGCTTTACCAGGTTTTGATGAAATAGAGGAAAATACTTTACCTGGATTTGATGAGATAGAAGAAAATACATTGCCAGGTTTTGATGAAGAAGAAAGCAAACCTATTCAATCAAATAAAGGAAACAATA
>CANRCJ010000088.1 GCA_947629105.1 uncultured Clostridia bacterium
AGTAACGCTATACAAATTGTTGAAGAAATGATAAAAGAAGATTCCTTGACAAAGTAAGAAATTTAGTTTACAATAATTAAGTAGAGTAAATTGAATAGTCGCGTATATTTTTTAATATATGAGGAAAGTCCGGGCTCCACAGAGCAATGGTGCTAGATAACGTCTAGTGAGGGAGACCTTAAGGAAAGTGCAACAGAAAATAAACGCCTAAAAGTTTTAGGTAAGTGTGAAAAGGCGAGGTAAGAGCTCACCGCTGACATGGTGACATGTTGGGACAGTGTAAACCCCACCTGGAGCAACGCTGAAATGAGGACATAAGACTGCTCGTCGGTTCCTTAAAAATGCGGCTAGAGATATATAGTGATATATATTCGAGATAAATGACTATTCACGACAGAACCCGGCTTATAGATTTACTTAATTTCATTTTGAAATTCAAATTAAAACGAACAAAGGACGCTTAGTCGCTTTGTTCGTATTTATCAATTACTTTTTTCATATCTTCTGGTAATGGTGCAATAATTTCGATTTTTTTATTAGAGATTGGATGAATGAATGAGACTTTGTATGCATGAAGTACTTGTCTTGAAATAAGGCTTGAAGGTTTGTTATATAATGTATCCCCAATTATAGGATG
This sequence comes from uncultured Clostridia bacterium, assembly GCA_947629105.1. Lineage (GTDB taxonomy): Bacteria > Bacillota > Clostridia > TANB77 > CAG-508 > JAAWPK01. The sequence goes on from CANRCJ010000088.1 coordinate 638, forward strand.
ACCAATATATCTTGAATGAACACGTATTTGATGAGTTCTACCAGTTTCAAGAACAAAATGTACTATACTTAGATTATCTTTTTTCTTGACTACATCATAATGAGTTACTGCTCTTTGCCCATTTTCGTCAATACATCTTTCTATAATACTTTCACTTTTTCTACTAATTGGTGCATCAATAGTTCCGTGATTTTTCATTTAAAATTCCATCAACAATCGCAATATATTCTTTTTTAAATTTATTATTTTTCATTTGAGATGTTAGGGCTTCTTGTATATATTCATTCTTTGCAAATATTACTATTCCAGATGTATCTCTATCAAGTCTGTTTACAATTCTTATTTTTCTATTAAGAGATATTTCATTGAAATATTCTTTAACTCCATTTGAAAGACTTGTATCATAATGTCTTAATGATGGATGCACAGCAATATTACTTGGCTTATTAAGTATAAGCAAGTAATTATCTTCAAAGAGAATATCTAGTTTCATTTTAGTTGGTACAATATTTTCACTTGTTTCTTCAAAATATAAATCTACTTCAACGATATCACCAATATTTAATGTATCACTAAAAAAAGAATTATTTCCATTTAAGTAAATATGTTTATGGCTCTTAAGTTTTGTATATAGTCTAGAAGAAATTTGAAAATAGCTTCTTAATAAGTCTTTGACATTATAATACTTATTATCTATTACTCTATATTTTAAATCCATACAGATACACGTCCCTTTCAAAATGTAAATATTATTATATCATACTTTTAGTGATATTCATTTATTTTTAGGTAAATTTGTGATATAGTTATTAAAAGCTATAAACCTTGTAAAATAACCAGGAGGTGAAAAAATATAAAGCAAAAAATCATTAAAATTTTTGCAATTATTTTTGCAGTAATACTAATAGTATCATCTTATTTTTTAATAAAAGATTATATAGAATACAATCAGAGTAAAAAACTAAGTGAGGAATTAATAAAAAATGTATTGGTTGATAAAGGTGAATATATAGAAGATGAAGATGATATAAAAATTGATTGGGATAAATTGCAAGAAATTAATAAAGATGTTATAGGATGGATCAAAATAAATAATACAAATATAGATTATCCAATTCTTAAAGATAGTGATGAATTAAAATATTTAAAACATTCGTATGATGGAAGGCATAATGATAATGGCTCTATATTTACATTAGATAACAGACCATTTGAAAGTAATGTAACAATAGTATATGGGCATAACATGAAGAGCGGAATTATGTTTTCTGCATTAAGTAAATATATGGAAAAAAATTTTTTTGATGAACATAAGATTATATATGTATATACAAAAAATCAAAATTATAAAGCTACGGTATTTAGTTTTTATTCAATAGGTATAAATCAAGAGAAAAATAATATAAGAGAATTAAATTTTAATGATGAAATACAGTATTATAAAAATAAAAGTATATATAACAATGAAGATGTTGATAATATTAAAAAAATCTTGAAATTATCAACGTGTTCATACTTAAATACACATACAACACCAACGGATCAAAGATATTATTTAGTTGCTTCCTTAGAAAAGTGCTTTGAAAGTTAAGAAAATATTTATAAAATATAACATCAATTTGTTAAAAATAAAATGGAGATAAAGAATATGAGCATATATGCATGTATTGATTTAAAAAGCTTTTATGCATCTGTCGAATGTGCAGAAAGAGGCTTAGATGCACTAAGAACGAATTTAGTTGTTGCAGATAAATCTAGAACAGAAAAAACAATATGTCTTGCTGTTAGTCCGTCACTTAAAGCGTACGGTATTCCTGGAAGAGCAAGGTTATTTGAAGTTGTGCAAAAAGTAAAAGAAATAAATAGCAAAAGAAGGATAAAAGCAAAAAATCATGAATTTGTGGGATCTTCATATATAGACACAGAACTAAAGAACAATCCTAATTTAGAATTAGATTATATTATCGCTCCTCCTAGAATGGCTAAGTATATGGAATACAGCACATTTATATACAACATTTATCTAAAATATATAGCACCAGAAGATATATATCCATATTCGGTTGATGAAGTTTTTATTGATATTACAAAATATTTAAAAACCGCAAAAATGACACCAAGACAAATGATTACTACAATTATTAATGATGTATTAGGCAGGACAGGAATTACTGCAACAGCCGGAATTGGAACAAATATGTATTTAGCTAAAATTGCAATGGATATAGGAGCGAAGCATGTAAAGGCAGATAAGAATGGAGTAAGAATTGCAGAGCTAGATGAAATGTCATATAGAAAATTACTATGGAATCATAGACCACTAACAGATTTTTGGAGAGTTGGAAAAGGTTACGCAAGAAAACTTGAAGCAAATAATATGTTTACAATGGGAGATGTAGCAAGATGTTCTGTGCAAAATGAAGAATTATTGTATAAATTATTTGGAATAAATGCAGAACTTTTAATAGATCATAGTTGGGGTTATGAACCATGCACAATGAAAGATGTAAAAGAACTTAAGCCTAAAGTAAACAGTATAAGCTCAGGACAAGTACTCCACTGCCCATATAATTACGAACAAACCAAGCTAATTGTAAGAGAAATGACAGACCTATTAGTATTAGATTTAGTAGAAAAAGGTTTTGTTACGAATCAACTTGTACTAACAATAGGTTATGACGTAGAAAATTTAACTAATTCTGAAATAAAAAAGTTATATAAAGGAGAAATAACAACTGACCGCTATGGAAGAAAAATTCCAAAACATGCTCATGGAACGATTAATCTAGAAGAAATGACATCATCAACAAAAATAATAATGAAAGCAATAGATGAGCTTTATGAGAGAATAATAGATAAAGATTTATTAGTTAGAAGAATATATGTAGTTGCAAATAATGTAATACGAGAAAATGAAATTCCTAAAAAAACAGAGAATGAACAAATGAGTTTATTTGTGGACTATGAAAAGGAGCAAAAGGAGAAAGAAATAGAGGATAAAAAGAAAAAGCAAGAAAATAATTTACAACATGCAATAATAGACATAAAAAAGAAATATGGAAAAAATTCAGTTATAAAAGGAATGAATCTTGAAAAAGATGGAACGACAATAGAAAGAAACTCTCAAATTGGAGGACATAAAGAATAGAAAGGAAGAAGAAATATGGGACAATATGATGATATTATAAATTTGCCACATCATGTATCAAAAAAACATCCTAGATTAAGTATGGAGCAAAGAGCAGCACAATTTGCACCTTTTGCAGCTTTAACAGGATATGAGGATGCAGTCCAAGAAACAGTAAGATTATCCGAAGAAAAGATGGAGAAAGAAGGAAAATAAAATATTTTAATTTATAATATAACACATAGATTACAGTTTTG
>CANRCJ010000089.1 GCA_947629105.1 uncultured Clostridia bacterium
TCCTCCTAATACTGCTTTTCTTGTCCACCTTCCAATTGATTTTGGTGTATTTTTTATTCCATTTACTAGTTTTCTTTTATATCTATATGATAATGCATCTGCTGCATCCGTACTACGACTAAGTACTGAACCAACCGTATGGCCAACTGCATCTAACCTATGAATTCCTTGTCCTTCTTTAAATCCACTCTTTATATCTTTCCATGTGGAACTCCAACTTGGTCCTAGATTTTCTTTCCATGCATTTGAATTTTCTTTTTGCACCGCACTAAGTCCTGAGTCCGCATCTGAGTCAGAATCCACACTAGAGTCTGGTCCTGAGTCTCCCCCTGTGCCTATATTTGTTCCTGCTCCTGAGCCCATTCCTACACCTGTGCCTACTCCTGTGCCTTGATTTTTGTCTATTCCCAACTCTGATCCTTCACTTACTGCTTGTAACTGTGCTCGCATTCTCATAGCATCCTGCTGTCTTTTTGCTTCTTTATTTTCTAGTTGGTCCATTTCAAAATCGGCACCTTCACCTAATGCTTGTAGCTGTGCTTGTAATTTCATAGAGTCCTGCTGTCTTCCTGCCTCTTCATCTCGGTACATATTATCTACATTTCTTACTTCTACTCCTGGTTTTGGTGCACCATTTCCTCCTGTTAAAACTGTATCAGCATCTACTCTGTCAGATGATGCTTTTCTTATTCCTCTACTTGCTCCAGAAGCATCTTCTCCTCCATGTCCTCCTCTTCCTGGCTTTGGTCTATTTAATTTATTAATCATTGCAGAGAATACTGCTCCTCCTGCAAAGCTTCCTGCTGCACTTAATGTTCCTGCATTATCAAATCCGAAGAATTTACGTAGTAGTTTTTCTGCTGGTATTAAGAATCCTATTGCTACTATTCCATATATTAGATTTTCAGTAACTAGTGTCATAGCGCTTCCTACTAGTACTGTATATATTAGGAGATGGAATGGTTGTATCATTACATTAAATACATATTCTCTAAACCACATATTAAATGCTTGTGCTCTTCCGATCCTTTATTTTATCTATTGGATATGTTAATGCTACAAGTGGTGCCATTAATGTAAGGAATGCTATGTATATAACCCTTTTCATATATCTAAATGCAAACATTACAGTAAATACTATAAGTATAATATATATTAATAAGAATCCTACTGACATAGGTATATATTCGTTATCTGAAGAAGCATTTAAATAAAGTCTTGCATAGTTTATGAAATATAATATTTTACTTGGATCTTGCGAATATCTTATTCCATTAAACTCATTATATCCTACATCAATTGCACCTGATTCAAAATTCTCTGTTCTTATACTAAAATTTTCTTCTTCAGAACGTCTTCCAAATCCATTATTTGAAATAGGAGGAATATATAAGCTTGATTCTTCAGAAACTATTATTATATCTCCTTCTTGGCATTCTATTGTATATTCTGATTTTCTTTCATAGTTATTATGCCAAAGCCAAGTGGTCCATTCTCTATAATCAACCTCTTTCCAGCCTGAAGATTCTGATTTTATTGTATATCCCTTTTCATTAATAAGGTTCTTAGTCTTTTGAATCGCAGTATCTTTCGTTTCCGTATCTCCAAAAATTATATCATATAAACTATTAGAATTACCTCCTACTGCTTTAGTAGGCGTATAAGATACATCTCCATAATCTTTATTTAGATCTACACCTTTTAAATCAATATTTCCATTTTCGTCAGTAATTCCAACCATTCCACTTAGTAATTGATCAATTCTATTTACAACACTTATTGTTCCTGCCATAATATAATGCATAAAGAATAATAAGCAAAATGCAACTATCCAGTCTACTATTCTTTGTTTGTATTTTGCTTTATCTTGTGATGAACTTGATATTATTATTTTTATACCTATATAGATTAATACAGAAAGTAATCCTACCATTGCTAATGTTCTTAATGCTACATACCAACTTGCGATAATGGTTCTTAATGTTGATGTAATTGAACCAGAAGATTCTAGCACATAGCTGTTAGTTCCGCTTCCACCTATAAAGTCTATATTTAATATTTCCACTTGATTTGCAAATATTAATTCTGGGCTTATTTGAATTATTGGATACTCAAATGTATCAGTTGTCCAATATTCAGCATTACTATCTATCGTTACTGATCCTGAACTATCTTTTGCACTAATCCATCTTCCTGTAATTCCATATTGCACTAATGATATCGTCATATCTCCTAAGAACGTAACAAGATCTTTTATAGGTTGTAATAAATCTCCTCCAATCTTTCCATCTCCTGCTTCAACCCTTGTCGGAGTGACACAAAAGTTTAGTAAGAATACGCATACAAAAGCTATTATTATTTTTTTTGTTAAATTCTTATTTGTAAATATTTTCATTGTATGTAAAATCCTCCCTTTACTGCCTATAACGTTAGTTTTTTATAAATCATTTCTAATTCTATATGCTTAAGTCAAGTTTTATCTTTTCCTTTTTACTTTTTCCATTTGTATACTCATCATAATTCAATACAACATCTGAAAAAATAAGTCCTTTATTTTCTCTTTCTGGTTTGTATATTTTATTATATTTAATACTAATGTTTATCTCTTCACCTTTTCTTATAACAAGCTGCTCTTTGGCGATTTCATTTAAAAAAGCTGTATACTTTACACTTCTATCGTCATATAGGTATGCTGTATCTGTGCTTTCTTTGGTATCAATGCATATTGTTTTATCTGTGTTATTTTTAATCGTAATATTTAATATTGTATAATCCATATACATATCTATATAATTTATTGTAGTTTTTATATTTTGTATATTATTTATTTTGTTTCTTTTTTCTCTTCCAATGTAATTACTTATGTTTAGATAATATTGATTATTGTCTTTCTCAACTGTTATATAATCGCTCCTATTATTTTCAGAATTTACCTTCCCTGTTGCTAAAGCATCTTCTGTATATTTGATATAGTAAGTATATCTATTTCTACTTGTATACCAATTTTCCAAATCGTACATTCTATTCATATAAAATATTTTTTTATAATAATTATTGGTAAAATACTCTAATGATGGATAAATTTTCTCTTTACACTCGTTTGATAACATGCTATATGCCTTTTGTATTTCTCCATCATTACAATATTCTATAAATTGTCTAATAACTTTTGTGTTATCTTCATCATCACTCTGAGATATTTGTTTACCTGTAATAACACTCTCATCTGTTCTAGAAATAGTGGTACTATTTGTACCACTATTTCCTTCACTGACGTTATTTCTCTTTTCTTCCTGTTTTTTTAAAGCTAATGAATTTAACGTATGTATAATTATTATAGCAAAGGATATGACAGCAATTATTGCAAAAAACATTTCTCTATTTTGATTATACCATCTTATTATTCTGTTCATATTTGCCTCCCTTAATTATACTTTTTATTGTCTCGCTAGTTCAATTTGTCCTAAATATCCTATAATCTTATCAACTTCATTAGCTGCATCATTTGCATTAACTCCACTATTTCTTTGTATTTCTTTAATAGTTTGTTCTCTGAATACTTGATATGCTCTTGAGTTTTTATCATATATTCCTTTTCCTGCATCTCTATTCCACTCAGTTAGTGCAACAGCCTTCTTCAATGCTTCATCTGGATCCTGTCCAAAAAAGTCTCTATTCTTTCCATTATTCATTAATTGCAAAGCTTTACCTATAGCTTTTGGATCTGTTATTCCTGCATTTAAGAATGCTTGTACCTGTGTATTCATTGCCTCCCTTGCTCCATATGCTCCTAAGTACTTTTGCAATACTTTCATATTCTCTGGATCTGTTTTATATTTCTTATCATATAAATACTGCTGTCTTTTTCCATAATCTTCTCCCCAATATCCAAGTATTGCGTCCTTTTTTGCTTCTCCGGCTTCTTTTGCTAGCTTATCTCCATAATAATTTGCTCCATAATATCCTGCTACTCCTCCTGCTGTTGCATATTGTAA
>CANRCJ010000090.1 GCA_947629105.1 uncultured Clostridia bacterium
CAAAGCAAAAGTATCTGGTACAGGAAGAAAAGATTTGGTAACAGGTACAAATAGATTTAATTTAACAGTAACGGCAGAAAATGGTGCAACAAAAAATTATACAGTGAAAATAACAAAACTTGCTGAGCAAAATGACACACCAAATGTCGTAGAAGAAAATCCACCTGAAGAAAATAATGAACAAGAGTTAAAACTTAATTCTCTTGTTATAGATGGAGTCACATTAGAACCAGAATTTAAAAGTGATGTTTTTGAATACAGTGTATCTGTTCAAGATTTAGAGAAATTGATTATTAATGCAACACCAAGCATAGAAGATGCAAATGTTGAAATTACAGGAAATGAAGACCTTGCTCAAGGAGAAAATGTTGTATTAATAAAGTTAACAAAAGATGATAAAACAGTTGAATATAAAATTGTTGTAAATAAAACCATAGCTCCTGAAGTAGAAGAGGAAGAACCACCAAAAGAAGAAGAAAATGACGAGGAGAAAAAAGTTGGATTTATAGGAATGATTACAGATTGGTGGAATAAATCAGGACCTATGACAATAGTATTTTCTTCAGTATTAATCTTACTTGGAACATCAATATCTTTTGCAATAATTGCATATAAATATGGTGGTACAGTAAAAAAAGCTTCTAAACATGATAGTGAAGAAAGTATATAAAAGTTTGTCAAGATTTTAAATTTTTATACTATAAAAAATTTGAAAAAAATTGTAAAAAAAAGTGAAAAAACTATTGCAATAATTTTTAATTTATAGTATAAATAATATATATCTTATAATAATATTATAAAAGGAGAGTCATATGAAAAAAAGTAATTTAAGAAAAACAATGATGGTAATAGCTATAATGGCTATAGTATGTTTAGTTTGTAGCATAAGTCTTGCTTCAACACCAAATGTAAATGATTTACTAAGTCAAATTCCAGACTTAGACAATAATAATACTGGAACTGGAACAGATAATGGAAATACTGCAACAACTCCAGATACAAACAATGCAAATACTAATAATGCAAATACTAATAATGCAAATACAAATGTTGCAAATACAAACGTAGAAAACACTAATGTCGCTAATACAAATACTAATACTACTTTGCCAAAAACAGGTGTTGATGATACAATAATGTGGGGACTTTTAATTGTAAGTACAATAGCAGCTATATATACTTATAAAAAAGTCAGAGATTATAATGTATAATAAGTAAAATGAATTTAATACAATTAATGACAAACCTTAGAAAACTCTAAGGTTTGTTTGCATTTAAATTTACAATTCTTTTGCTTTAACAATGGTTCTAAATTTATTATCTAATGTGTTACATGTAACTAAAGTTATTATTCTTAAATTGTTTGTATCTTGATTTATACAATTTAGGTCTTGAGGGGTTGTTTTGTAGATATCATAAACAATATAATCAATAATTTTACCGCTTGTATCATATATTGTAATTATATCTCCATTAACTAAACTAGATAAATCACTAAAAAAAGTCCCATTTTTATAATTATGAGCTGCAATGCATAAATTGCCAATTTCATTTGGATTGCATCCATAAAACTTACACGGCGAAATCTTTAATAACTCATTATTGATTTCTGATAAAATTGGATAGGTTATATTAAGTTTATTAATTTGTATTATTCCAATTACAGAAGCATTATTTGAATCTGATAGTAGAATGTCCTGAGACAATAAGGATGTTGTATAATCAGAACTACTAGGATAAAGTGAAGTTATACTAAAGTCATCAATTAGCTTCTTTGATATCTTTTCTGATTTATATAAGTCATATCTAAATAATATATAATATAAAGCAAAAAAAATTGAAAGAATTGTTAAAATATAGAAAAGTAATTCTAATAAAAATTTCTTTTTAATCATCATGTAATCTTTTTTTACTTTAAGCTCAGTTTTAGAAGTACATATAATTTGATTCATTTCTTTACTCCAATCATATTTAGTTATAAATATTGTTATCTTTTATTGATAAAAAAATTCGTATATGATAAAATAAGAAAAAATAAAAAAAAGAAAAGAGGAAAACATATGAAAAATTTAACAACTTATTTATTTGTTATATTTATGGTGATGTTTTGGATATTCAGAATTATAGTAGCATTTTGCTATAATCTAGGAATTGATTTTATAGTAAAGCCAATGGACTTTAATTTTGAAATTGTATTATTATTTTTAACATTTGTCGCAATTATACTTGTAATAAAAAGAAGCACTCTTGGTGGATTAATATATCTTATAGGATATGGTTTATATTTTGGAACAGATATATTTAATAAAATAACTAATATGGGACAAGGAATGGATTTATCACTTTACTTAAATTTAGTAATTTCATTCATTGGAATAGCATTGCCATTAGCAGTTTTATTTGACCTATTATTAGATAGAAATAGGAAGGAACATCCTGTAGACAAAAAGACAGATTGGTTCTACAAAAACAAAGACTTTGACAGAAAGCTAGATGAAAGAGCAGATAAGAATCAATATAGATTTTAATTATAAAAGGACAGAAAGGATAGAAAAATCATGATAGAAGAATTTTATAAGAAAATAAACGGAAACTATGAAAATGCACTTTCAAGAATGCAAAATGATGAAAGGATTAAAAAATATCTTAGATTTTTTTTAATGGATGAGTCATATAAGGAATTAGAAAATGCAATGAATTCGGGAGACTGTGAGGTAGCATTTAGAGGAGCACATACATTAAAGGGAGTTTGCCAAAATATGGCGTTTACTGCTCTAAGCATAATAGTTGAACAAATTACAGAAGAGTTGAGGGCTAAAGATTTTGAAAAAGCAAAAGAGACATTTCCAAAAGTTAAAGATGAATACAAAATAGTAATTGATGAAATAAATAAAATAATGTAAAAGGGGAATTTATGGAAAAAAGAGATACACTACTAATTGTAGATGATGTTATGATAAATAGAGAATTATTAAAAGATATATTTGAGGATGGAGAATATAAAATATTAGAGGCTAGTAATGGAGAAGAAGCAATCGAAGTTTTAGATGCTCATAGAGATGAAATCGCTCTTCTTTTTCTAGATTTAGTTATGCCAAAAAAGAATGGACTAGAAGTTATGCATCATATGTCTCTTAACAATATGATAAATACTATTCCAGTTATTATGATAACAGGAGAAGCAACTGTTGAAACAGATGTAAAAGCATATGAATTGGGGGCAGCAGATATCATATATAAACCATTTGAACCTGCAGTTGTAATTCGTAGAGCAAAAAATATCATAGAACTTTATGAACATAGAATTTCTATTGAAAATGAGTTAGAGCAACGTACACAAGAGCTATATGAAAGCAAGAGGCAGATTGAACAAAGTAATATTTTCTTAACAAATGCCTTAAGTTCAGTTGTCGAATTTAGAAGCTTAGAATCTGGAGAACATATTCAAAGAGTAAAAAAATTTACCGAAATTATGCTAAGACATTGGAGAGCATTATATGGAGAAAAAATTTTTTCTGATGAACAAATTGAACTTATTGTAAATGCATCTGCACTTCATGATATTGGGAAAATAGCAATTCCAGACAGTATTCTTATGAAACCAGGCAGGTTAACAGATGAAGAATATGAAGAAATGAAAAAACATACAATTTATGGATGCCAAATGCTTGAAAAATTTAAACAAGAAGAAAATGAATTCTATCGTTATTGTTATGATATATGTCGTTATCATCATGAAAGAGATAATGGCAAAGGCTATCCAGATGGATTGTCGGGAGATGAAATCCCAGTTTGGGCACAGATTGTGTCGGTTGTAGATGTTTATGATGCTTTGGTTAGTAAAAGAGTGTACAAAGATTCTTTTTCAGTTGAAGAAACTTTTCGAATGATTAATGATGGAGAATGTGGTCTATTTTCTCCTAAACTATTGAAATGTTTTAATGATGCAAGAGAAGATCTT
>CANRCJ010000091.1 GCA_947629105.1 uncultured Clostridia bacterium
TCTTTATTATACTTTTCGGCAAGCTTTACAATGTATAGCTTTTTGAAATGATTGTAAAGTGTTATTAGTATTTTTTGTATAGGCTCCTTTTGATATATTAGTTCGTCAAGAATATCTAATGATTTTTGAATATTCTTTTTACCAAGATTGTCTGTTAAGTCAAATATATTACTATCTAAAGTTTTTATTGCTAGATTATCCACATCATTTTTTGTGATTGTTCCGGTTTTCTCCGAACATATTCTATAAGTTTTCTTATTTCATTTATTAGTTCTTGCATGCTTGTTCCTGATGTTTCTATTAAGTATTTAAGTACACCTGGTTCTTCTTTTACTTTATATGCATTACAAATTGCAGAAAGTCTTTTTTCTAATACTATTGGCTTTTGAAGTTCAAATTCACATATTACACCACCGAATAGATTCTATTGTTTTAGTTATATTTAGCTTTTCTATTGTGTCTTCTATAAATATCAAAATTATATTTTGCATTATGTCCTTAGCATTTTGCTTCAAATATTCTTCTAAGTTATCTCTTATTTCTTTGACTGATGCTGTTGTTTTCTTTTTAGTTTCTTTCTTAAATAGTCCGGAATTTTTAACAACTATCATTTTTTTATCATATCCAAAGCATGGCATTTGTATTTCTTGCATAAGATTTTTTATTGTTTCTTCATCAAGTTCAATATAGTTTATTCCTGTAATTCTTTCTCCAAATAACTTTTTTATTTTCTTTACTGCTGTTTCAAGTAAGTATGTTTCTTCCCCATAAAAAAGATATATACTATTTAATTTGCCTTGACTTAACTCCTTTTCTAAAGCTTCGCTAGTCATTATTCCTCCTAAATATTTTAATCAAAATGTTTTTTATCTTTTGATACCACTTTTCCTTTTTTACTACTGTCAAATCATGATGTTCTATAACTTTGTCCTGTTTTCTTGTGAATAATTCGTTTAGTTTAATATTTTCTATTCCGCTTTCTTTTTCTTCTTCTATCATCTTTTCTTTATTTTTAATTATAGCTTTTTCTTCATCTGTTGCGAAATAATCTGTATATAAAACTGATAATATTTTTTCTGTGTCTTCTAATAGTTCTACATTTTCAAAATCATCATCTTCTATATAAAAATCATAGTTTTTATCCATTCTAGCTTTTATATTTTCTATAATATCCTTTGGAATTTTATTTTTCATTTCTTCCGACATTTCATTTATTATATAATTTACCTCTGTGTAAGCTTTTGCTTCCATTTCTTCCTCCGTTTTATTTATCATGATCGCGCATCTCTATTACCATATAAATGTTCTTGTTTTTTTCTTAGTGACTCTCTTGTTTCATTATTTTTTCCGATTTGTCTACCTACGGCCTGTCTCATTCTAGATTTTATTTCTTCATCTTTGCTTTTTCCAAGTTTTATTAATTCCTTTATTCTACGTATTTTTTCTCTGTATTCTTCTGGCACTTCTTCTATTGAGGAATATTTATACTTTTTAAATATATATCCTTCTTTACTTGCCTTCCATTTTTGATACAAACTCATTTCTCTTGCCTGCTCATCAGTCACTTCTTCTATTGATAATCTTTTTCCATCTAAACGAATGTATCCCCTTGGCATTTTTCCATTATGTGTTTCAAGCCACTCCAATATTTCTTCATATGGTGTTTTTCCTACGCCATATGATTTTAATGTTTTAATCATTTCTTTATAGCACTCTGGAACATTTTCTATTGGAGTTTCATAATAATCTTGAAATACTTGTTTCTCTTTACTTCGATTCCACCTTTGACGCAAATTTACTTCATTTTGTTCTTCACTTGTCATTTCTTCTAGAGTTAATTTTTTTCCATTTCTTTTTATAGCACTTTTTGGCATTTGACTATTATGTTCTTGTAACCATTCAACGATTTCTTCATATGCTGTTTTTTTCAAACTAATATGACTTTTTAAATTATTAACTAATTCTTTATATTTATCAGGAACTTTTTCATTTGGCATATTTATATATGAATACATCCTCTGTGCTTTGTTATTGCTTCTAAATTTTTTAGCTAATCTTACTTCCTCTTTTTCTTTTTCTGACATTTCTTCTATCTTTAATATTCTTCCTTCGTTATAGATAGTTGTTCTTGGCATAATACCGCCATGTAATTCTGCCCATTCTATTATTTCTTCACACACTTTTTTGGCTATATCATCTAATTTTGTTTGATATTCTATAGATTTATGATAAGGCATTTGTATTTCTCCTTTTTTATTTCTTTTACTATAGTTTTTCTGCAAATCTAGCAGAATGAGCATGGCAAATTGCTATTGCCATGCTGTCAGTAATATCATCTAGCTTTGGCAGAGTTTCAACATTTAATATAGTTTTAACCATTTTTTGTACTTGTATTTTATCAGCTCTACCATATCCAACAACTGCTTGCTTTACCTGAAGAGGTGTATATTCATAGGTTGGAATTCCTCTTTGACATCCGTACAACTAAAATTACACCTCTTGCCTGGGCTACTTTTATAGCTGTTTTTGCATTATTGTTGAAAAATAGCTCTTCAACCGAAATTGCATCTGGCTTGTAATTGTCTATTAAAGTATTTACATCAGTAAAAATTTCTGATAATCTAAGTGGAAAAGACATATCTGCAGGTGTTTTTATTGCTCCACTTGCAATTAATCTAAATTTATTTCCTATATAATCTATTATACTATATCCCGTGATTCCATACCCGGGGTCTATCCCTAATATTCGCATTTTATTTACTTCCTCAATATTATTCTAAATACTTCCGCTACGCTCCAAGCTTGTGCTGGTGCTCCTTTTGAGGCAAATGGCTTATTTGTATCATATATTTCTGCAATATTGCCTATTACTCCGTCTCTATCAAGAGCCTCTACAAAAGTATTTTCTACATTTTTGCAAAAGCTTTCTAATTTATCTGTAAGGACTTTCTTTTTGGTCTTAGACTTTTCTACCTTTATCATATTCTTTAAAGCATTATAGTAAAGTCCAAGAAGCCATGGCCAAACTGGTCCTTGATGATAACTTGCATCCCTTTTAAATGGACTTCCTTCATATACTTCTACATAATCAGGTTCTCCTTTTGCAAGTGTTCTCAAGCCATAATCTGTAAGTAATTTTTTCTCTACTACATTAATTATATTATCTGCCACTTCACTATTTGCATCAATTACAGGATAGGTCAAAGAAAGGCTAAATAATTGATTTGGACGAATTTTGCCATCTCCTATTACATCATATAGACATTTTCTTCTTTTGTTGTAAAATTTATTGTTAAATGCAATTTTGGTATCTTCTGCCATTTCTTTATATATCTTTGCTTCATCTTTTCCTTCGAAAGTTTCCGCAAAATTCTCCATAATCTTTAAAGCATTGTACCAAAGTGCATTTATTTCAACTACTTTTCCATTTCTAGGGGTGAAAGGATGACCTTCATATTTAGCATCCATCCAAGTATTTTGTGTATAAGGTGTTCCACATACAATCAAATTATCATCATCTAAGTATATGTTGTTGTTATCTATGTCTATTCCTTCAGTATATGCTTTAATAATTGCTTTTAATCTAGAATATATTCCCTTTACAAACACTGTATCATTTGTGTATTGTAGATATTTATATACTGTTTCAAATAATAAAAGTGACGCATCACTACTATTATATAGAGGTCTTGAGTCAAATCCTGAATATCCGATTAGGAACAAGTCCAAATTTTATGTCTCTAATTAATGTTAATATTACTTCTTGTGCTATCTCATATCTTTTTGGGATTAATAATAGTCCCTCAAATGCAATAAATGAGTCTCTTCCCCAGTCTAGAAACCAAGGGTATCCTGCAATTATTGTATGGAGCTTAAAG
>CANRCJ010000092.1 GCA_947629105.1 uncultured Clostridia bacterium
AGTTACAAAAATAAAAATTTATTGTATATTTTATGCTATTATAGTATAATAAAAAACAAGATAGAATACTTTGTCAGAATATGTGCAGAGTATGTGAGGAGGAAACAGATATGGCAATGAATCCAATGCAAAAGAAAGCAAGAACATCATTTTTATTAGGAATGCTTTTAATGTTTGTTATTGCTGCAATAATTATAGCATTTTTAGTATTACAATTAACAAAAACAAAAAAGGAAGAAGAATCTATAGTATATAAAGAAGTTTATATAGTAAGTCAAGAAATAAAATCTGGAGGAACTATAAATGGAAACTTCGAAATAAAAAAAGTAGATAGCACGTTAGTTCCAGATAATGCTATTACATCAGATAATTCAGTAGAATACATAAATGATATAGCAACAGCCAGAATTATACTATCAAAAGGAACTGTTCTTACACCTGAGATGATAAGTAAGGATGGTAAACAAGAAACATCTGATGTAAGATTACAAGAATATAATATGGTAATTTTGCCAACATATTTATCAGCAGGTGATTATATAGATATTAGATTGAGATTGCCTTCTGGTGAAGATTATATAGTAATTTCAAAGAAACAAGTTGAAGATACTAATGAAGATACAGTATGGGTAAAAGTTTCAGAAGATGAAATTTTAACAATGAGTAATGCAATAGTCGAAGCATATATTATGAAAGGTTCATTATTATATGCAACTACATATTCAGATGCAGGAATGCAGCAACAATCAACACCTACATATGTAGCAAGAAATTCAGTAATTAATTTAATGAATGCTGATCCAAACATTGCAGATACTGCAAGAAAAGCACTTGCAGCAAGATATACAGAAACAGCTAGAGCACAAAGAGATGTTATAAATCAAGCAACAAATAACTATTCAGATGATGCACTTTCAAATGTAGAAGAAAGCTTGGAAGAAGAAATTGAAAAACAACAAACAGCAAGACAAGAATATATTGAATCTTTAGGAATTAATTAAAAATAATTAAATAAAATAAAATTAGTAAAAGTAAATGCAAATAGCCTTTACTTTTACTATGGTATATAATTAAAGGAAGGGTAGGAAGCAAATAAATGAAAACGGTTGGCTTTTTAGGTGGTTATGACAAAATAGATATGATGCTTTACATAGCACGAATTTTAACAGTAGCACAAAAACAAGTGCTATTGATTGATGCAACTGCTACTCAAAAAGCTAGATATGTTGTTCCAACAATAGATTCAGGACAAACATATATAACAAATTTTGTCGGATTTGACGTCGCAGTAGGATTTAATGATATTGAAGAAATAGAACAATATCTTGGAAAATCTTTAAACTATGATATTGTTTTAATGGACATAGATACACCTGAAGCTTTTAGAAATTTCGAAGCTTATGACAATGATAAAAACTACTTTGTTACAGCATTTGACTTATATTCTCTTAAGAAAGGATTGGAAATATTAAATGCTTGTAATGAAACAATAGAGCTTATAAAGGTTATATTTTCAAATACTATGAGCAAAGAAGAAAACCAATATCTAGATTATTTATCTTCAAGCTACAAAGTAGTATGGAATGAAAATATTATAAACTTTCCAATAGAATTCGGAAGCTACAGTGTTGCAATGGATAATCAAACAACTGCAAGAATAAAAATTAAAGGCTTAAGTGAACAATACAAAAAAAGCCTAAATTACTTAATTTCATTTATTTTGGATGATGAAATTTCAACAAAGGAAATTTCAAAAATAATAAAAAAGATAGAAAAGGAAGTATAGAAGATGGCAATTGTCACATTTTGGAATGATAATACAGGTAAAATAGGGCAGACACATTCAGCTATGGCAATAGCGACTCATATGTCGATTGACCATAATTATAGAATACTATTAATGTCAACAGGCTATAAAGACACAGTAACAAGACAGGGATTCGGATTAGATAGAACAACAACAACACAAAGATTGTTTAAAACAGGAAAAACGTCTATGGAGCTGGAATCGGGAATTGAAGGAATGGCAAAAATGGTAGCTGCAAACAGAATTACACCTGATATTGTGCCTACATATACAAAACTTATATTTAGAGATAGACTAGAAGTTTTATCAGGACCAAAAGATGGGTCGCTAGGATATAAAAGAATATATGAATCTTGTCAGGACATAATTAGTGTAGCTAATAAATATTATGATATAATATTCGTTGACTTAAACCATGGACTTGAAGATGAATCAACACGAGAAATATTAAATTTATCTGATGTAATAATCTTAAACATTGAACAGAAACCTTCAGAAATTGAAAAAGTAAAAAAGTTAAAAGAGACAATGTTTGCTCAAAAGTTATTAATATTAGTAAATAAATATGATAGGAAATCAAAATATACAGTAAAAAACATAAGCAGAGAGTTATTTGAAAAAAAAGACATTCTATCTGTTCCATATAATACTCTTTATGCAGAAGCTGTGCAAGAGGGAACTGTGGTTGACCTATTTTTAAATCCAAGAATAAGAAAGTTAACAGGAACAGAAGATAGAAATGCCTTTTTTATAAGCGAGTTAAAAAGAGCAGAAGATGTAATTGATTATAAGATACAAGAAATACAAATGATGGAGTAAGAAACAAAAAGGAGGAATCCTAATATGAATTTAATGAACATACTAGCAATTCTATTAGTCTTGGTCATAGCAGGATTTATAGTTATTAAAATACTGACTGCTAGGAGAAATGAAGAAGTCGAAGAAGAGATTGAAATAGACGATAAAACATATACCTTAGAAAAGATGACAGAATTTATAAAAAAGAGACTTGACGAAATTACAAAGATAAACTTATATGACATAGGACTATCAGAAGAGGAACTAAAAAGAAGAAAAACAAAGAAATATGAATTAAAAAAAGCCTTAAAAGGTTGTACATATGGAGATGTTAATGATAAAAAATATGTTAAGGAATTGATATATGATTTATTAGCAAAGGAATATGGAACTGATGAAACAAATATATCAAAAGCAATTCCTTTTGACATACCATCTTTATTAACACCACAAGATAAATTTGATATTTTAATATATGTATATAAGCAACAGTTTGGATATGAAGCATTAACAGAGCTTATAAAAAAATACAATTTAGCAACTCTAAAGTATATTGCAGGGGAGGCTAAACCTTCTTATGTAATCACATCAGAAGAAATAAATGACATATATGAAAAGGAAAATTTGACATTAACTTATCCTGATAAATTGAATATAGTAACTCAAAGAATATATCAAAGCTATAAAGGATATAGTAGTATAGATGAAATAAGAGATATGAATATAGATGGTGTTTCAGGAGGAGTTTCTGGACTTCCAGAAAGTTTTATAAGCCAAGTTGCACAAACAGATGGAGATTACTTAAATCAAATTTCAGAACATAAAATACCAAGAGCCTGTGATGCTATTTGGATATTCTTCCAAGGTAAATCAATACGTCTAGAATTTTTATCTTTTGGAACAGAAGCAGAATTAAAAAGAGTATGTCAAAATATTTATAAATACAATAACCCAGGACAATTATCTGATACAAACGGTTATAAAATCAACGAAATGAAAGATGGTTCTCGTGTAGTTGTTGTTAGACCAAGTTTCTCAGAAACATGGGCATTCTTTGTAAGAAAGTTCGACGTAAAACGTTCTACATTAGAGCAATGGTTCAAAGGAGAACCAGGATGTGATGAATCTATTGAACTTTTAAAATACCTTGTAAAAGGAGCTAGAATTATATCAATAACAGG
>CANRCJ010000093.1 GCA_947629105.1 uncultured Clostridia bacterium
CACCATAGCTTAAAAGTCCTGCTGTCATACTATATTCTATCAAATTTCCTGAAAGTCTTGTATCTTTACCTATTAATATAACTGGAGCACGATTTGAGTGTTTTGCTAATACATAAGCACCAGCCTTTGCTACTCTATACACAAGCTCTGGTGTAAGTTCCGTATTTGCAATCCTTCTTATTCCATCTGTTCCAAAATATTTTTTCATATTATTCATTCCTTCCTAAAACTGCATAAAGTTTGAAAAATAATGCTTAAACTATTTTTCAAACTTACTTCTTATTGCTACATAATATTTATATTAGTTCTTATTTATTACACATTTTAGCAAAATTCCAGGCATCTCTGCACATCTCTTCTATTCCTCTTTTTGCTTCCCATCCAAGTTCTTTTTTAGCTTTACTTGGGTCAGCATAATATTCTGGCAAATCCCCTGGTCTTCTTTCCGTTATTTTATAGTTTAATTTAATATTATTTACTCTTTCAAATGTTTTAACTATATCTAATACACTATATCCACATCCTGTTCCAAGGTTATATATATATACCCCTGAGTTATTTAACTTTTCTAATGCATTAATGTGTCCGAATAGCTAGGTCAACAACGTGAATATAGTCTCTAATACAAGTTCCATCTTTGGTCTCATAATCTCCACCAAATATATTTAGTACTGGCAATTCTCCTGCTGCAACTTTTTGAATATATGGCATAAGGTTATTTGGAATACCATTTGGATTCTCCCCAATTATTCCACTTTCGTGTGCTCCTATTGGATTGAAATACCTAAGTATTGAAATCTTCCATTCATTATCTGATGAATATAGATTTTCAAGTATTTCTTCTATTATTGCTTTAGTTGCTCCATAAGGGCTTGATGCTTTACCTCTTCCCATATCTTCACGATACTTTGACTTACCTGGATTACCATAAACTGTTGCTGATGAGCTAAATACCATTTTTTTACAATTATATTCTTTCATTATTTCTAAAAGTTTTATCGTTCCAATTACGTTATTATCGTAGTAATCTAGTGGTTTTAAAACTGACTCTCCTACAGCTTTTAGTCCTGCAAAATGTATAACTGAATCAATATGATTTTCTTTGAATATCTTCTCTAGTCCTTCTTTATCTCTTATGTCTGTTTCATAGAATTTACATGTTTTTCCAGTAATCTTTTCTATTTTACCTAAAACGTCCTTAGAGCTATTGCATAAATTGTCTAGTATTATAACTTCATAATTATTATTTAATAATTCTACTACTGTATGGCTTCCTATATAGCCTGTTCCACCTGTGACAAGTATAGACATAATTTTCTCTCCTACATAAAAATTTAGGCGTCTAATTTCTAAGACGCCCTATTTAATTTAATTATCCTACTACTGAGTTATTTTCTTGGTCAAATGGAATAAACTTGTTAACTCCTGTACTTTCCCCAATATTGTCTACCTTAAATGCTTGGAATGAATTAGAAATTTTGTCATCTATAAGACCTTCAACTATTTCTTGAGAAGAATTTTCTGCTAAAGCAAGTTCACTTACTAGTATTTGTTTTGCATTTGTGAGCATTTTCTTTTCTCCAGTAGATAGACCCTTTTCTTTTTGTTTAAAACTTAAACTTCTTACAACGTCAGCAACTTCATATATGTTGCCAGTCTTCATTTTGTCCATGTTTTCTCTATATCTCTTGTTCCAGTTCATCTCTATTTGTGTATCTTCTTCACCTAAAACTTCAAAGACTTTCTTTGCTTGTTCTTTGTCTATTACATTTCTTATCCCTACTTTATCTGCTTGTGCGGTTGGTATCATAACTTTTACCTCACCTGGCATCTTTATTATATAATATGCTTGTTTTTGTCCTAAGATATCTTTTTCCTCAATTGCATCAATTGTTCCTGCTCCATGCATTGGATAAACTATGTAATCTCCTACGTTGAACATAAACACACTTCCTCTCAATATTGTCAAATTTTTCCGACATGTTTATTATACTACATTTTTTATAAAAAGTCAAAGGTATTACGTAAAATTACTTTTTGACAAAATCATACTTTTGAGGTTTGTTCGGCTTGTTTCTTGGATTTGTTTAAATTAAAATTTTTAGTATAATCTCAAATATTGTTTTAATGCATTTTGTAATACTTGAGAAAAATTAACATTGTTTTTTTCTGCAATATCATTTATCCATTTAGGTATTGTAAGGGTTTTCTTAATAGCCATACTTTGTACACTATCTCTAAATAATGGCATATTAACCTCGACTAATATAGCCCTTTGATTATCTTCAAGTTTAATCTTATTTAATCCGTGTAGGTTCTTTTAATTCTTCATTATCTTCCTCTGCACTTACTATAAATACCCCAAGTGCATCCTTCGCCATAAATAATGCTTCTTCTTCTGTTTTTGCACATGAAATACATCCAGGTAAATCTGGAAATGTTATTGTTATACCATCTTCGGCATAATCGAAAATTGCAGGATAAATATAATAATCTTTTTTCATATTTGTATCTCCAATATATCTTACTTTTACTATTATAGTATAACACGTATTTTTCTACGTGTCAATTAGAAATATGTAAATACTTTGTAAAAGTTTTCCTCCTCTCACTTTTTTAAATTTTAAACTTACATTGATTTGTTTTGGCGAATTGCCATAAGATTTATCTTGAAATAATACATTACTATTCTATCATGTGTTTTTTCTATGTCAAGCATTATTTATCGACAAAATTCGTTAAATCATCCAGGATATCTCATACTTTTCTCTTGTATTATGTCAAAAATTATAGTATAATGCTTTTGTCATATTTTAATAATATGTATATTTTATTTATGGAGGTAGCCATGAAAGCTTTAATTAGTGTATCTGATAAAACAGGTATTGTAGAATTTTCAAAAGAATTAGCATCTTTAGGTATTGAGATTATTTCAACTGGTGGTACTTATAAAAAATTAAAAGAAGCTGGAATTAACGCAGTAGAGATTTCTGAACTCACAGGTTTTCCTGAATGTTTAGACGGAAGAGTTAAAACATTACATCCAAAAGTTCATGCAGGAATTCTTGCAATGAGGTCAAAAGAAGAACACATGAAACAATTAAAAGAATTAGGAGTTGATACAATAGATTTTGTTGTAGTTAACCTTTATCCTTTTAAACAAACTATCTTAAAAGAAGGTGTAACGAGAGCAGAATGTGTTGAGAATATCGACATTGGTGGTCCTACTATGCTTAGAAGTGCAGCTAAAAACTATCAAGATGTAACTGTTGTAACTGACCCAAATGACTATGAAATAGTTTTAAATGAATTAAAAACTAATGGAGAAGTTTCTCTTGATACTAAATTCTACTTAATGAATAAAGTTTTTGAACACACAGCAAATTATGATGCAATGATTTGCAATTACCTTAAAAATGAAAGACATGATGAAAGTTTTCCAAATGCTTTAACACTTACATACGAAAAAGTTCAAGAAATGAGATATGGAGAAAATCCTCATCAAAAGGCAGCATTATATAAAGAGATTGGAAAATGTGAAGGTTCACTTACAGTTGCTAAGCAATTAAATGGAAAAGAGCTTTCATTCAATAATATAAATGATACAAACGGAGCATTAGAACTATTAAAAGAATTTGATGAACCAACTGTTGTTGCTTGCAAACATGGTAAC